>JAUZNX010000005.1 GCA_030706745.1 Bacteroidota bacterium | reverse complement strand
CGTTCGCAATCGCGAGTACATTCTTCCATGTCGGAGCGCCGCCGCTGGCGGTCGTCTGGAGGAACGCACCGGCTCCGGCACTCGCGCCGCTATTGAGCACGGCGCTTGTTCCGTTGCCATAGAGTACCGCGTTGCTGGTCAATGTCGCATCGCCCGTGCCGCCATTGGCGACAGCAAGGACGCCAGTGACATCGCCACCCGCGCCGTTCGAGGCGAGATTAACCGGGCCACTGGTAAGATTTGTGCTGGCACCGGTCGAGTGCACGACACCGGAGGCAAGCTGCGTGTTGATCGCACCGCTAAACGTCGCGGTGTTGGTGACCGTCAATGCGTTGAGGGTGGTCAGGCCGGTCGTACCGTTCAGAGTGGCGACGGTCGTTCCGCCCGCATTACCTGTAAAGGTCAGCGTGTGCGTATCGAGATTGACATCGCGGTTGCTCTGGAAAGGATTCTCGGTAGTCGTTGTGCCGCCGAGCCGGTAGGCATTGGTGCCTCCAACGTTTGTGAAGACGACGCCTTCATTGGCTGTCCCGGACAGGGTCGTTACATGCGCGTGATTCGACGCGTCGAGTGTAACGGTCTGTGTCGGAATAGGATCGTTGGTCAATCCGACAATATTGAGATTGGCGCTGGTAGCATTGACCGTTGTGGTCGAGCCGCCCGCCACGGCACCGAGCGTGGTCGAGCCGTTAAAGCTCTTGTCACCATTGATCGTCTGCGCACCTTCGGTCATCACGAAGTTTGCGCCGGTCGTGACTGCTGGGATCGTGTAGCTCTTCGCACCGCCCATGTTGGCGACGGTCTGGACCTGTGTGTAGTTACCGTTGGCATCGGCGATCGTCACAGTACCCGCCACATTCGGAGCCACGTGACCCGCCTGAAGCGTACCACCCTGGGCAAGAACATTACCTGCCTGTGCTACGACATTTCCGGTGCTGGTCGTGATGTCGGTGACTGCAGACAAGCCTCCGGTGGTTGCAATAAAGCCGTTGATACCGTTGGAGTAGATGTCTCCATCGCCGGTGATGTCGCCGCCGACTTCCAGTGCAGTGGTCGGGGCATTCATTCCAACGCCGAGACGATGGTTCGTCGCGTCGTAGAAGAGATTAGCATTGTCTTGGGTCAGCGTAGTCGCGCCGGCGAAGACAACGCTTCCTGGTGTGAAGCTCGTCACGCCCGTACCACCGTTGGCTTCGGGGAGTGTGTTCGTCACGTCGGCTGTCAGATCGACCGCGCCGTAGGTCGGTGCACCGGCAGCATTGCCATGCAGGACCGTCGTTGTTGTTCCGAGCGGGCCTTGCACGATCTGCGTGCCGTTCGAGACCATGACAGCGGAAGCAGTCAAAGCCGTGCTGGAATTCGTACCGCCGTTAGCGATCGGGAGCACGCCGGTGACGGCTGCGCTCTGATTGAGTGCGACTTGCGTGAATGTCGGAACACCCAGCGAGTTGACCGCGAGCACATTGTACTGCGATCCCGCTGCCGTGACACCCGCGGCGCTTGTGCCATTGCCGAAGACTACGCCATTTGTCGTCAAAGACGCATCGCCAGTGCCGCCATTGGCCACCGGGAGAACGCCTGTCACATCGCTCGTTGCGGCATTGAGGTCGACCGCGCCGTATGTCGGGTCGGCGCCGGTATTGCCATGCAACAGTGTATGCGTTGCGCCGACGGCCGTCATATTAACCGCACCGGTACCGTTACCGACGAGCAGTCCATGCGCCGTGAGTGTGCCCGCAGCGACCGTCGCGCCGTTAACATCTGGAAGATTGAACGTATTCTTATTTCCCAAGGTCCAAAGACCTGCGGGACCGAAGAAGGCCTGATTCCCGCTCGCCGCTACAGGCTTGAACAAGGTAAACTGGGCATCCTGTCCAGCGTCCGGAATAGCCACAAACTCATTCGCAGCCATATTCCCAATCTTGATCGTCACACTGTTGGCGGACGTTCCAGCAACTAATCTGATTTGTCCCTGATGTCCGGCTCCGTCTCCAGCAACGAATGCAGGCGCAGTGGTAGCAACGTTATTCGTAGGATTACCGATTGAGGTTACCTGGCCTGTCCCGGTCGCACTGATATTGCCTGTGCCGGTTGTCGTGATGTTGCCTGTCGTCGAAACGTTCGTGCCATTGCTGGTCACATTCGCGGCCTCAATGATTGCGCCTCCACTGGAGACCATTATCTTGCCGTTTGCCAGAGCAGCACCAGAATTTGTACCGCCATTTGCCACCGGCAGAATCCCACTTACCTCAGAGGTGAGGCTGGTCGCGCCAGTCGTGAGCACGCCTGCTGCACCCGTACGAACTGGTGCATTGGCGGTAAGCCCACTCAGAGTCAGTCCGGTAAACGTCGGGCTGTCTGCTGTGCCGAGGCCAATATCCGAACGGGCACCGGCTGTATTAGCGAGCGTCATTACACCGGTCGGTCCAACGCCGTTGAAGACGATCGTTGCGTCTCCGCCTAATGTAACGTCGGTCGCGACATTGGTGGCATTACCAACGAAAATATGGTTCGTCGTCAGAGCACCAGAAGTCGGCACAACACCGGCGGCGGTCAAACGACCCTTGGCATCGACAGTGAATGTCGGATAATGAGTTGCATCGCCGTATGGGCCTGCCGTTACGGTCGTATTCGCGAGCGTCAGCGCACCGGTATTGTCGATTGTAGCATCCCCGGACATTGCGACGTCCGTGGCGATGTTACTGGCATTGCCAACAAAGATGTGGGCGTCCGTCAGCGCATTGTCCAGCAATCCGAGCTGTGATGATGTCGCGTAATCCCATGCGCCACCGGAGCCGCCGCTGTTATTGAAGCCCGTCTGATTCGGATACAACCAGTATGGGTAAAGATGTGCCGTCGGATAGACTGGCGCCGTTGGCGTCAGAGGTCCGGAGAAAATAAACCCACCTTGCGCGCCAGCCGCAGGAGGGATTGGTGCCGTCCAGGTATAGCTGGGGAATCCATTCGCCTGCCAGTTAAGCCAGGCTTGACTTCCAAATTGAGGTGTTTGAACGGTGATCGTGTGCCCCAGATAATCGTCGAGCACAAGGGCGCCGGCTCCGATGGAGCGGGTTTGAGCGAAAGCGCTCGTGGTGAGTCCGAGTCCGACGAAAGCGCCGGTTGCGAGCAATGCTAAAAATCGTTTCATACGAGTTGCTGTCTATGAGTTCAAGGTCTCGTTAGAGTACCGGATGATTTAAACTTGTTTATGCGAAGGAAGTTGATGCAACAGTGCTCGATGCGGGTATGCACACGAACCGCCGAGATGGATCCTGGCTATGCCGGAATGAGAAATCAACGGGTATCCGAATCATCGAGAAAAGATGCTGCTGCGGTGACCAGAGCGTTGAAACGGCCATGAATGGTCGATCATATAAGGGCCTCAGAGCCGAGCACAGCGAAGTTGCAGTCAAATCCTTTTGTGTTGAAGAAGGCTTATTAACGAACCAGCAAAACGGACGATCGCTCGTCCCGCCCGAATCAGATTACCGTTACGATCGGCATCCTGAATGCATGCCAGGTGTGTGGGCACCGAGCACAAAACCGGACTTCCGGAACCCCATCTCGGAATTCCGTCCCTCAAATATAACATATTCTTCGAGGGCTACGCAAGGAATCACAGAAAATTTATCTTTTGGTATTATGGGACGCTCCAACACGCGGATCATTCATTGAATGGGAAGTTCTGAGTCGGGGACGTATGAAGCCTTTGATAATAAAGGACTTTCTGAACTATTCGCCTAAGAAAAGCATCTTCGTTATCGCGAATTATGCGAAATTCATGTGGTTTTCCATTCCATGCGATTTTTTTGTCCCAGAGACACAAATGCCACTCCCCTTTGATGGGAGTGGCGAAAGAGGTAAATATTACCGGGGACCGATTTTACTCCTGATCCCGGAATCGGAAATCGAGTTTGTCGTTCTGAAACTCCTCAAGCGCTTCCAAAGTGGGCTTGCCCAGTTTATCAATTTCGAGTGAGATTTTGAGTTGATCGAAGTTCGGGGCCTCGAACTCCTCGTCCTCATCGAGTTCGACCGGCACAAGTGTCGAGATGCGCGCCTGATATTCGGTCTTGATCTCATCGTTGATCTGGCGTGCGCGCCGCGCCGTGACTGCAATCGCCTGGTAGAGCGACTTGCCCTTGATTGCCATTTCCCGCAAATCCACCGGCGTAATGCTTACGTGCTGCTTGTCGATCTGTTTTTCTTGCTTGATAGCCATTGGATAGTCTTTTCGTGTTCGACCGAGTTCTTAAGGCGGGCATCAAACGCTGAAAGTGCCGGTCGGGTTTCTCGGGCTAGGGATTTGGCTCGAAGATGATCTTTTCGACATCCGCGATAGCCTCTTCCAAGTTATCATTGACCACAATGTGGTCATAATCCAAGGCCCAATCCATCTCCATATTCGCGCGTTCGAGCCGGTGCCGGATGGTTTCCTCCGGCTCGGTTTTGCGCTCTCGCAGCCGGTGTTCCAGGATATGCATGTCTGGCGGCGCAATAAAAATCAGCATGCTGTCATCCGGGAATTTGTCGCGAATCGAAAGTCCGCCTTTCACATCAATATCAAAAACGAGCCGCTTGCCCATCTGCCGAGCGCGATCGATCTCCGCGACCGGGGTGCCATAGTAATTGCCAAAAATCTCTTCATGCTCGATGAGGGAGCCCGTGCGGATCAAATCTTCGAACTTCTCCCGAGTGACATAATAGTAGTCAATGCCGTCGCGCTCTCCTTCGCGCATTGCGCGTGTCGTCGCTGAGACACTAAAGATTAAATCCTGCGGATGTCGCGCGAGGATCGCGTGGGCGATCGTAGTCTTTCCTGCGCCGGATGGAGCTGAGAGAACGATGAGGGACGGCGCCTTTTTCTGAACCATGATGATATGAGATTAAGAAGATGCTTGAGATTGAACTCCGGTGGGATAACAACAAACTGATTGATCTCAAAAATCTCACAAAATCGGGGTATCACGGGCTTATTGTTCGCGGGCAAGGCGGATCGGTAGGATCAGAATGCCGCCTCGCCGCCAATCGAGGATTCCGGCAGCGCTTCAAACGAAGGCCAGTTCGTGTAGTTCTCGAATCGACCGTAGTGCTTTTGGAACGTCGCGGCCACTTCGCCGATCGGGCCATTACGCTGCTTACCGACGATGATTTCCGCGATACCTTGCGAGTCGACGGCTTCCCCGCGAACCATGGTCTTTTCCAGGCCATAAGTCTCTGCGCGATAAATGAACATAACGATATCTGCGTCCTGCTCGATGGCGCCGGATTCGCGCAAGTCGCTCAGCATGGGGCGCTTGTCGTTGCGCGATTCGACGCCGCGATTAAGCTGGGAGAGTGTCATCACGGGAATATCGAGTTCCTTCGCAAGCGCCTTCATCGAACGGGAGATCATGGAGATTTCGCGCTCACGGGACTCCATGTTATGTCCCCCACTCATGAGCTGCAAATAGTCAATGATGACAAGTCCGATATTGTGCTGCGCTTTCAATCGTCGGCATTTTGCGCGGACTTCAAGCGGCGTGATGGCCGGAGTATCATCAATAAAAATTGGCGCATCGGAGAGACGGCCAATCGCCATCGACATATTTCTCCATTCGGCATCATCCATGCGGCCGGTTCGCGCGCGCTGCATATCGACCTTCGCTTCGGCACACAGCAAGCGAAGCACAAGCTGCATGGCGCCCATTTCAAGAGAGAAAATCGCGACCGGAGTTTTGAAAATTGGATTCGAGTGCATTGCGGTAGCACGAGCGAAATTCAACGCGAGCGCCGTTTTGCCCTGCGAGGGCCGTGCGGCGAGTACGATGAGATCGGACTTCTGCCAGCCGCTTGTCAGGTTATCGAGATCAGTGAGGCCCGTTGTAACGCCGGTCAGGCCATTGTGCTGACCTTTGATCCGGTCCAACATCTTCATCGTGTCGAATGCAAGCGTCTTCATTTGCTTGAAGCTGCGCTTGTGCCGTGTTTCCGAGAGCTTAAACAAAAAGCTCTCGGCTTCATCGAGCAAGTCGAACGTATCGAATTCGCCTTCGAACGCACGGAGCTTGATCTCCTCGCAAATCCGGATGAGTTCGCGCGCGACGTGCTTTTCGATGACCACCCGAGCGTGGCTTTCGATATTGACCGTCGTAACTACCTGCGTTGTGAGCTCGACGAGATACGAGGGCCCTCCAACTTCATCGAGACGGCCATCCAAACGCAACTGGTTCGTAACAGTAAGTAAGTCGATCGGCTCAGCGCGGTTATCGAGCGTGACCATGGCGCGATAGATCATGGTGTGGGCTTCGCGATAGAATGGCGAGTCGTCATATCCACGGTCCCCCATGATTTCCAGGGACTTGTTCGCCGAGGCCTTGTCGATCATCATCGCGCCGAGCAGTGATTGCTCGAATGCGACAGCCTGCGGCGGGACGAGCCCGCCCGGAGCGAGTTTTTCGAATAGCTCGCTGAACGACTTTAAATAATTTCGGCTGGTCCGGAATCCCGGACTCATTTTCTGCGGAATTGGCTCGAGGCTCACGGATTCAAATTACGAATGACGAATGACGAATGGGGTCCACCTCTGTCATCCTGAGCGAAGCAAATCGAAGCGTTAGCGGAGATTTGCGTTTTCGAAGGATCTCCTTAGGGGATTACCGCGACGAGTCACTCAATCCCGCATGACTCAGTTAAGATTCCAACACACAGGGCGTGGATACTAACTTGTTAAC
The DNA here is from genome assembly GCA_030706745.1 of Bacteroidota bacterium. Lineage (NCBI taxonomy): Bacteria > Pseudomonadati > Bacteroidota > Bacteroidota bacterium. Next base: position 219,069 of record JAUZNX010000005.1, on the reverse strand, counting down.
GATTCGCGAATAGAAAGACTCAAGAAGCCTCATGAACGCCCGTGTGTTTTTTGCAGCTTGTTTCGAGAACATTTTATTCGTCGTGTTTTGAAGCCTCGCGGAGCCGGCGCTCGATCTCGCTCAATTCACCCGGCTCCATTGTGGTCGTGCCGAGACTGTGTCCCTGCCATGCTCCGTATATTGGACCGAGGGCCGTGTGTTCGCCGGTCTTCTTCTGCTCGGCCCACGTACGGAATGACCGATAGATGATATAGATCAAAAAAAGGACGGCCACGATGAGCATCGCCCACATCATAATTAGCTCAAAAATATCGGCTGCATCCATGACTTCAACTCATTTGGGGCACACGTTGGGCAACAGCGGTCTGCCCAGTTTCGTTGAATTCGATTCATGAGCATGCTTTAGCGTGTGAAAATTGAGATCATTCGGTGTTTTGATACATAGGCAGCATGAAGATCCGCTTCTTGTTGCGCTGTTTTTCATCGGCAAGTTGTTTCTTTTCGAAGATCCTCCATATTAGGCGTATAGATGACAAGACGCGACTTCATTGTACGGTCAGGAACGGCCCTTTCAGCGGGGGCATTGGTGCTGCCTGTCCTTTTGAATAGCTGTGCACCGACGTCCATTCCGATTATCGCGACCCAGAATCCACCACCGCCTCCCGGCCCGGACGGCCGCGTGCCCGTTGATGTCTCGGACCTTTCGAGCGCCAATCCAATGAAGGTAGTACCATCGATGATGGGTTCAGATGGAATGCCGGTGCTCGTGACGTTTGTTGGGGCTGGTGATTATCGCGCATTTTCCAGTAAGTGTACCCATCAGGCCTGCCAGGTAAATTCGACACTCACGAATGGGTATATCCTTTGCGCATGTCATTTGTCCCACTTTGGGCTCGATGGTTCGGTGCTTCAAGGTCCGGCGTCGAGTTCGTTGCTGCGATACGATGGAGTTTACGATGCGCCGAACAGCCAATTGCGTATTAAGTTAGTCTAAAGCCATGACTTTCATCCCAACCACAATCAGGCCTTGGCTGCACCGTTACGGTCATGCGGCATTTTTCTTGTTCGTCGCCATTGTTGCGTTCAAAGCCGCCGGCTGCGACTATAGAATCATTGCTCCTGCTAATGGAAGCAGTGGTCCGGTCACTGGACTTCAGGTTGCTGTATCGCCGAAAACCGCGACGATCATGCCCAATAGTGTGGTTACACTCACGGCTTACGTGAGCGGCTGGAAGCACGATAGTACTGTGCAGTGGTCGATTCTCGCAGGTGGTGTGGGCGCCCTGTCATCCAACGGGAATACAACTGTATTTGCCGCACCTGCAGCGATCGCGATGAGCCCGGTCCTGGTTACCGTGCGCGCTCGCTCGACCGAAGACACTTCACAGTATGCCGACGCGGTTATTACGATCTCGAAACAGCCGATCGACACGTCGCATCATGTCATGATTTCACTCTCGCCACTGTCTGTCACATTGCAGGCTGGGCAGACCCAGCAGTTTATTGCAACAGTCACTGGTACGACCAATACCGGAGTAACCTGGCTTCTCGTCAGTGGCCCGGGGGTTCTGACCTCGACCGGACTCTACACTGCACCAGGTTCTATTTCGCAGAAGTTGACGGCGATCGTCCGAGCGACTTCGCTTGCTGACACGTCCGCGTGGGCGCAATCCTCAATTACCATTTCGTTGCCCGACACGATGCCGTGCTTCACGCGAGATATCCAGCCGATCATCAACAGCAATTGCACGATGAGCGGATGCCATAGTGGTGGTGGCGGCGAGGCCCGCGACCTGACGACCTATGCGGGTATTATGTCATACGTACGGGCAGGGAATGCCGGTTCATCACGATTGTATCGTTCGATCACAGGCAGTGGTGAGGATGCGATGCCACCGTATCCACGCACGCCGCTGACCAGTGCCCAGATCAATCTGATCGCTCGATGGATCAATGATGGTGCACTCAACTCCACGTGCCCGGCAGACACATCGAACTGTGATACGACGGCCGTTAGTTTTTCTGGTTTCGTAAACCCAATCATTCAGAACGCGTGCCTCGGATGTCACTCCGGATCCAATCCATCTGGCGGCATCTCTCTCTCAACCTATTCGGGAGTCCAAACTGTTGCGAATAACGGCCAACTCGTCGGTGGAATCACCGGCACTCCTCCTTACTTCATCATGCCGCAAACCGGCTCGCCACTCGACGCATGTACGATCGCAAAGATCCGCGCGTGGGTAAACCACGGCGCACCCAACAACTGACATTCACTCGCACCGCTGCCATCCTGGCAGCGGTGCTGCTGTTCTCACATCTTACCTCGCCACTCGCTCGCGCGATCCCGCGGTTCTCGCTGTTGACAGGCACGCGATGCTCCGTCTGCCACTTCAATCCGCAGGGCAGTGGCGTCCGAACGCAGCTCGGATGGGAGATGATGAATGAGACCGGACTCTTTAAATGGCATGGCCCTTCGGAGGATACTTCTGCTGTTGTATCGAGTCCGACGAATACGTTATTTGGCGGTACACTAATCCCGGGTTTCGATGGCCGGTTGCAGCAAGTGCGGCTTTCGCGCACCGGGGAATCGATGCTGATTCCCATGCAGACGTCCGTGTCGCTTGGCATTCAGGCGAGTCATCAACTGACCGCCTACACGAACTGGAATATTGCGAGTATCATCGAGCGGGCGCGTAATGGCTCGCTCTATCCGGGCGAGACCGATTACGATGCCGCGATTCAATACCAACCGGCTGTGACGCTGCCAAGCATTCGGGTCGGCATGATCGAGCCGAGCCTCGGCATCCGGCAAGATGACCATACACTCTTCGCGCATGATGAAGCGGCGATGAACGGCATCGCGCTCATCCCACCCTACTATAACGAACTCGGCGCCGAACTGACTTTCGAAGGCATCCGCTGGATGACCGTGAACGCTGGTCTGTACAATTCGTACAATCTTTCACTTATCGATCCCTCGATCGGAACGGTCAAGTCCAATCTCGATTTCTCGCTTCCGAGTGTTTCCGCACGCGTCATGTTCTGGCCGCAACTTCTGGATGAAGGCATCAACGGGGAAATAGGCGGGTCCATCTTATCCAATGGCTCACTACTAATGGTCAACGGATTTGCGGGATTCGGACTCGCGGATAAGTCTACTCTCTATCTCGAAGCACTCTATGCCGAGAATGCGGACAATCGGATCATTCGAAATTTCAGTGTGATCGGCAGCTACGAACTCGCGCCATGGCTTGCGGCTGAATGGCGATACGATTGGGGACAAACCGAAATGTATCCGAGTGTCTCGCTCGCATGGGCGCAAGGATTTCTGTTCGGACTCGAGTTCTTCCCGTTGCCGATGATCGAAATTCGGCCCGAGTACAGGATTCTTCACAAAAATCCATACGCGCAAAATGCCACGTACACCGGCCAGTGGACCGGGCAGGTGCATGTGTTCTATTGAGGCAGTCTTGACTATCTGAGAGAGTCTGCTCTGAATGAACTTTGGCATTCTTGAAACAGTTGATTTTGTTCATACGAGGTTAATCGTCGCCGATTTTACTGCTTTTGAACACCTGTGCCTGACATATTTATTTCCTACTCGCGAAAGGACTCGGGTCACGCGGTCGAATTAGCGGACCGGCTTCGCGCACGTGGTTTCGACGTGTGGATCGATCAGCATGGCATCGAAGTAGCCACGCAGTGGTCCAAGCAGATCGTCGAAGCAATTGAGACATGCCGAGCCTTTCTTCTTCTCTTATCACCTGCGTCGCTTGCATCGCGGAATGTCGTGCGCGAACTATCCATCGCCAGTGAATGCGAGCGTAGAATCCTTCCTGTCGAACTTGAGGCGGTCAGTCTTACCAGCGAATTCAAGTATGCCCTCGCGGGCATTCAGCGGGCCCAGATTTCGGATTTCGAAGGCATCATCCGCTCTCTTGAGCGAACTCAGCATACCAGACCGGAATCAGAACGGGACATTGCCACAACTCCTGCGGAGCGATCGGACTTGCGAAAGAGCTTGATGGTCCTGCCATTCGAGGATCTCTCCCCGATGCAGGATAACGGTTGGTTTGCCGATGGCTTGACCGGCGAATTGATTTCCGGATTGAGCAACGTGAAATCGCTCCGCGTGATCGACCGCCAAACAACAATGTCCTTCAAGCACACAAAACTAAAAACAGTATTGCTTGCTCGAGAATTGGGCGTACGATATTTTCTCGAGGGCTCCGTGAGAAAGACCGCGATGCCCGCCGAGGCAGTGCGTGCCGATGCGGTTGCCACCGATCAGATCAAGATCAGCGTCGAACTGCTGGACATCGAGACCGGCGATCACATCTGGCAGTATGCGCACCGCGGGACCATGCGGGACATATTCGATGTGCAGGAAGAAGTCGCAAAAAAAGTCGTCGAGGGTTTTGTGCTCAAATTGACGGATCAAGAACACTCAGAAATCCGAAAGCGCGGCACGAACAACTCGGAAGCATACGAGTTCTATCTGCGTGGGACCCAACACATCCGTCGTATCACGCTTGCGGGCACACACATCGCGGCGTCACTCTTTACAGAGGCGACGAGGCTCGATCCGAACTATGTTGAGGCGTACGTTGGGCACGCCGCAGCATTAATCGAGCTCTACATTCATTACGAGCGCGACGAACATCATCTCAATCAGGCGGAATCGCTGATTGACCGGGCATTCCAGATCAATCCCATGTCGTTCGCCGCGTTTGGCCCTCGCATTGTTCTCCTCCGCGAACGAGGACGAATCGAAGAAGCTATCGCGGCTGCCAGGGAGTATGTCGCGCGCGCACCGGAGAGCCAGGACAGCCACTTCCATTTGGGCACCTTACTCTTGCGGATTGGGCGCCCGGCGGAAGCCATCGAACCGCTCGAACGGGCACTCGAACTGAAGCCCGACCTTCTGCCCACTTACTGGAATGTCATTCTTGCCTGTGAGAAGGCCGGCGATCAAGAGAAGCGAAGGTTCTGGGCCGACCGAGCGCTGCCGCTGTATGCCAAGTTCCTACGACTGAATCCCGACGATGAAAACGGACGTGTCCGCTATGCGAATATGCTCATGGACGCCGGCCGGCTCGGCGATGCGCATGACTATCTTGAACGGCTTGACGACGTCCGCGATCCGCGACAAATCTTCAATGTCGGAATCCTCGCCGTCATGCTCCACGACTACACGCTGGCCATAAAATATTTCACTCGGGCAGTCGATCTCGGGTTCCGGGATTTCAGTGAGATTCAGCCAGATGAAGATGACGAGCTATTTAAAATGCCGGAATACCAGGAGTTGATGCGGAGAATAGCCGAAGCGTGAACGGTTGACAGCGTAGGCCGGGCCCGTGCGAGTATTCGCCTGAGAAGGCTTAGCTAATCCCTCGCACGCTCGCCTTAGCTAATCCTCGTCCGCCTGCGAAGGATTGACCGGCCTGGAGCTTCCGGAGGCAATTTCCGTATGATGAATCTGGCCGCCGAAATAGGCAGTGACTCCGAAGAGGCTCGTGCTGACAGTCGTAAGTGCCAGCAAAGCCACGATGAATGAGCGCGAAGGAACAATCTGGGCACGCATTCGAAATGCCATCACGGTTGCAACGATGCCAAGCAGCACCGAAACGGCCAGAGCAATTCCGGCAATTTCTTCGTGGGCATCGATCGAGCCCGCGGCAATGCCGCTAACATGTTCGATCACGCCCTCTGCGGGTTCTCCCGTCAAATAGGCTGGAATGGCCACGAGAGCGCCGGCAATGAGGGTGAATAGACCAATCCGAAGGACCGCGGGACGATCGCCGATGCCAGATGCAATGACGAGAATAAGGCCAAAAAGGGTAGTAAAAACGGGAAGATGATTCAGAATGAGATGCAGATGTGCAAAATTCATAACGGACTCCGTTTGGTGAGAATTGACGGTCCGGACGGTGAGTGATGCTTCTTACGACCCCTGAGGCCGACTGTTACGGTTCGATTTCCGGAATTTCTCAATCGTGGAGAGAGCCCTGCTCGTAGCGGAGCAACTTACAATTTTTCGAACGGGAATGCGCCTCCAAGCGTTTGCGGGCGCGACCGAACCAGAGGAGATATCGTGCAGAGGCGAACTCTATTCGCCGGACATGGGTCGGCAACAATAATCACGAGGCACTGGGCAAACATTTGCCCCAGTACACTAATAGTTAGAGCATGAATCAGGGCGAAATCGTACAAGTCATTGGGCCGGTCATCGATGTGGATTTTTCGGGTGGGAAACTCCCCGCCATTTTGAACGCGCTCAGTATCGCGCGGAAATCGGCCGATGGTCTGGATGAAGAGCTGATTTGCGAAGTGCAGCAGCACCTTGGTGAAGACCGCGTCCGTGCCGTTGCGATGGATACAACCGATGGCCTCGTCCGCGGCACGAAGGTTACGGATACCGGCGCCCCGATCTCGGTGCCTGTCGGTCCGAATTCGCTCGGTCGTTTGATCAATGTCGTCGGAAAGACGATCGATGGTGGCGAACAAATCAAGAGCGAGTTTTCGTGGTCGATCCACCGTGATCCACCTGATTTCGAGCAGCTTACGACCAGCTCTGAAATTCTCGAGACCGGCATCAAGGTTATCGATCTTCTCGAACCGTATTCAAAGGGTGGCAAGACAGGTCTGTTCGGCGGAGCTGGTGTTGGCAAGACTGTTGTGATTCTGGAGTTGATCCACAATATTGCGACCCACCACGGCGGTTACTCGGTGTTCGGCGGCGTTGGCGAACGCACCCGCGAAGGTAATGACCTTTATATCGAAATGTCCGAAGGCGGCGTGCTGGACAAAACCGTCCTCGTGTTCGGTCAGATGAATGAACCGCCCGGAGCACGCCAGCGCGTTGGACTTACCGCTTTGACATTCGCTGAGTATTTCCGCGATGTCGAAGGCAAGGACGTGCTTCTCTTTATCGACAATATTTTCCGATTTACACAAGCTGGTTCTGAAGTATCGGCGCTGCTTGGGCGTATGCCGAGCGCGGTCGGTTATCAGCCGACGCTTGCCAGTGAAATGGGCCAGTTCCAGGAGCGGATTACTTCGACCAAGAAGGGCTCGATCACATCCGTGCAGGCGATCTATGTTCCGGCTGACGATCTTACAGATCCCGCACCGGCCACAGCCTTTGCTCACTTGGATGCTACGACGGTCCTCTCGCGACAAATCTCCGAGCTTGGTATTTATCCCGCTGTCGATCCGTTGGACTCGACAAGCCGCATTCTTTCGGTCGAAGTCGTTGGCGAAGAGCATTACTCCGTTGCTCGCGGCGTGCAAAAAATCTTGCAGCAATACAAAGATCTGCAGGACATCATCAATATCCTCGGCATGGACGAACTCTCCGACGAGGATAAAGTCATCGTCAATCGTGCCCGCCGCGTCCAGAGATTCCTTTCGCAGCCAATGTTCGTGGCTGAGCAGTTTACGGGATTGCAGGGCCGTTATGTGAAGCTCGAAGATACTGTCCGTAGCTTCAAGGCGGTGCTCGCCGGCGAATACGATCACCTGCCCGAGAATGCCTTCTATATGGTCGGCACGATCGAGGAAGCAGTCGAGAAGGCGAAGACGCTGGCTTCGTAAAGCACGGAAAGCTTAGAATAGGACAAGAGCCGCTTGGGAAACAAAGCGGCTCTTCTGTTTTTGCGTATTTTTGTTCAAACTCATTCCTCCCCGGATGACACAACCTAATGAACTCCAGCCTACTTCCCGCGAGGCTAACTCATGATCCCACTTCGACTCGCCCGTGAGTTGACGTATCAACTCGCTCGTGCCAACGAGCAGGAGCGCCTGGCAAACGCACTAGCACAAATTCCGCTCTTTGTGGCACTCTATGACAGTGAAAGCAAGTTCGATTTGCTCGCGCTATGGGCTCCGCTCTCGACAAGCGGTTACGAGCCAGCGCGATACTACTCTGATGCACTCGACCTAGTTAGAGGACAACGCTCCAGCTTATTACCCGATGCTCTGAAGTACCTGCACGCCTTCTTCGAGATTCGTGGAAGCTATGATGTTGCACTACAACTTGCTGAAGAACTGCTCGCTTGGTCGGAGAACGCGCATGCTCCGAGGTATCAATATCAAGCGCATTGTGGCATCGGCGAAATCATGCGGCGGCGTGGCGATTACGACTTGGCAATGTCTCATTTTGCTGCCTCGCTCAAAATCGCTGAAGCGCTTGGCGAGCCGCATCGCGTAATGAATAGTGTCGGGAGTATCGGCCTCATCCATTGGAGTCAAAGCCGCTATCCGGAAGCAATGTCGTATTATGAAAAGCGACTTGCACTTGCGGAATCAATCGGCGACAAGCACGGCGCATCGATCGCAATTGCAAACATTGGAAGCGTGCATGGCGAGCAGGGCCATTATAGTCTGGCGTTGGAGTGCTATGGGCGCCGCCTATCGCTTGCCGAGGCGATGGGAGACATGAGAGGAATGGCAGTGACGCTCGGCAATATTGGAATGATTGAGGTCGTTGAGGGACACTATTCAAATGCCAAGGTCAACCTGCGTCGGAGTTTATCGATCGCCGACGCACTGGGCGATGCACAATCGAGCGCAGTTGCGCTCGGCAACATGGGAACCGTTCTCCATAAAGAGGGGCATTTTGAGGAGGCGTTGGATTATCATCACCGTTATCTTGCTCTCGAGGAATCGCTTGGGGCGCGGCGCGGGATTGCGGCGGGATTCGGTGAGATTGGCGCCGTTTACGAGTCTCAAGGTCGTTACGATGACGCGCTACGGAGCTATCGCTTGGCTCTCGAGGGTCATTCACAAATTAGGTCACGATACGGGATGACAATCTGGCTACTATGCATTGCAAGAGTACTGTTGGAACAAGCCATTGAAAATAGACCAGATTCCTTTCCACGCCAGTTGGAAAAAGGTAAAGAAGAGTTGCTAGCAGAGGCACGGAGTAGCGCAATGGAAGGACTCGCTAGTGCCGTAGACCTTGGAATGTCAGATGTACTATTCACTGGCCAGCTACTTCTGGCGCGTATGGATGCCACAGAGGGCAAGGTGGAATCTGTAATAGCCAAGATGGAAGGCATGCTCGGAGATACAGTTGACGAAGAGCAGCGTGCCGAGCTTCATTATAGACTCTGGAAGTTTGAGGTGGCGGGACACGAGTCGGAGGCTCTCTCTCGGTACGTTTTACTCTATTCGAGGACTCCGGAGTTCGAATTCAGACAGCGAATCGCGGAGCTGAAGGGCGAACGAATTCCACTCAGCGCAGATGAGCTGAGAGACTAACCCTCGATCAAGATCTTCTCAACTTTCTTATCGGGAATGAACCACATCGTGAGCACCACCGCGAACAACCCGCAGGATATTGCCGGATGAACGAAGGCGAGCGGAATCGAGACTACGTAGAGTACCATTGACCATGTCCCCTTAATGCTCATACGCTGAAACACCTGCGTGAACTTGTGGTCGGTTGGGTAGTCGGCAGAGATGATCTTCGCAAGCATGAGAAAAGAGAGGCCACCACAAATGAGCAGTCCGCCATACACCGCGACCGTAACGGAATCGAAGCCGTTCTCTCCCATCCATCCCGTCGTAGTCGGTATCAAGGAGAGCCAGAAGAGGAAATGCAAGTTCGCCAGCATGATTGTACTATTCACCTGCTCGACGGCATGGAGCAAGTGATGATGGTTAATCCACCAGCTTCCGACGAATAGAAAGCTCAGAAGATAGCTCCCAAGAGTGGGCACAAGCGGCTTGACCGCGCTCCAGTCCGTGCCGTGCGGAATTTTAAGTTCAAGCACCATGATGGTGACGATGATTGCGAATACTCCGTCACTAAAGGCTTCCAGGCGAGTTTTATTCATCGGTATCTATGCAAGGAATGGCGATTGTGGAGCGCTGAATGGGTCTTAGGCCCGGGTCTACTGTACGCCAGGATTATCCTTGCCAGCACTGATCTTCGTGGCGAGCCCATATCCTATGATGAACGACATAAATGGCACCCAGAGGATGGAGTAGATTTTTAAGACGGCAATCAACCAAAACGGGTTCTCTGCCCAAATATAAACCAGGGAGGATCCCAGCCAAATTCCGGTGGTGACATGTGCTCGCTTAGACTCCACTTTATCAAAATAGTCAAGTGGGCGAAGATACCTGCCCGATGCAGCGCTTGCCTTTCGAATACTATCCCTTACGATGGTGGCCATGCGCCAAGCTCCGAAGAGCAGCGTCCCGCAAACGATCGGCGTCGCGATGTAGCTTCTCAAAAATGGTACATAGAAGGCGACGAGTATCAGCCCGCAGTACGCCATCCAAAATTCAAACAGATTGTTGGAAACGAAACGACTCATAGAGTTAGCGATCTTCACCCCGCCTGACTTGCGGTTGTTCCACTTCGTGGCAGATGGGATGTGTTAGGCGGATGCGCTCGACAGCACTCATAAATGCAACCGACGAGATTCCCGAACGAAATGTTCCTCCAGCCACTGCCCAATGCCGGTGTAAAGAATTCTAATCCACCATCCTTTTTGTGCGGAAGATTTGCCGGTTGACCGTTAAGTAGTTTTACGGTCCGAGCGACAGATTATGGGCGTTCGCGAATGGAAATATGGAAAATCGGAGCCTTTTGCGCTGATTGGTCCGCACGAGGTCACTGGCAAGATTCTGGAGCCACACGTGGGTATGTTTGAGATCCGCATTCACGGGCGCGGCGGGCAGGGCGTTGTCACCGCGGCTGAATTGCTATCGATCGCGGCGTTCCGCGAGTCGAAGCACGCGCAGGCCTTCCCGAGCTTTGGCTCCGAACGGACCGGTGCTCCCGTGCTGGCATTTTGCCGCATTGACGACAAACCGATCCGCTCTCGCGAACCAATCGCCCAGCCAGATGCACTGATTATTCAGGACCCCACGTTGCTCCACATGCCGGGCATATTCAACGGCCTTCGCAGCGATGGGTTTGTGTTGATTAATTCGAAGAAGACCCCAACGGAGCTCGGGTTGGCCAGTCTCGAGCATAAACTTCCTGAAGGTCACATGATTACCGTTCCGGCCACGGAGCTGGCGATGAATTACATTGGCCGGCCCATTCCGAACGCGGCACTACTGGGTGCGTTCGCAGCACTCACCGGCGTCGTCAGTATCAATGCTGTCGCCGAGGCGATTCGAGTGAAATTCAAAGGCGATGTCGCCGAAAAGAACATTCTGGCTGCCACGGCTGCCAGCGAAGCAGCCCGGCAAGAACGCGTATTGGAAATTGAAATGCTCGAAGAGGAAAAACTGGAATCCTCAAAGCTCGAGGAGGAGATTTGCTAAAACAGATTGAAGGCTCACGGGCCGTTGCTGAATCCATTGCGTTGTGCCGCCCCAAAGTGGTCTGCGCGTATCCGATCACGCCGCAGACACATATCGTCGAAGGCCTGGGCGAGATGGTGCGCACCGGCGAACTTCCCGATTGCGAATTTATCAATGTCGAGAGCGAGTTCGCGGCGATGAGCGTCGCCATCGGCTCCTCTGCGGCTGGCGTCCGGACCTACACCGCGACATCGAGCCAGGGCTTACTTTTTATGACGGAGGCCGTCTATAATGCAAGCGGTATGGGCCTGCCGATCGTGATGACGCTCGGCACGCGCGCCATCGGCGCGCCGATCAATATTTGGAACGACCACTCGGACGCCATGGCCCTCCGCGATGCCGGATGGATTATGCTTTTCGCTGAGTCGAATCAGGAAGCGCTGGATCTTCACGTGCAGGCATTCCGAATTGCCGAAGAACTTGGCACTCCTGTGATGGTCTGTGTCGATGGGTTTATCCTGACGCATGCCTACGAGCGTTTGGATCTTCCGCCGCTGGAACAAGTCCAGGCATTTGTCGGACCGTTCAAACCAGCTTACGAATTCGATCCGAAGCACCCGATGAGTGCTGGTTCGCTAGTCGGCCCCGAAGCATTCGCGGAGGTGCGTTATCTCGCGCACCGCAAGCAGCTCCAGGCGCTCGAACTCATTCCTCAGATCGCTGTGGAGTTCGAGGCCATGTTCGCGCGCGATTCTGGCGGACTCATTCACTCCTACGGAGTCGAGGGAGCCAGCACAATCGTCGTGGCGATGGGCTCGGTGATCGGCACCATACTCGATGTTTGCGATGAACTGCGCGAGGCGGGACACTCCATCGGGACACTAGCTATCACATCATACAGACCATTTCCGGTCGCGGCAGTGCGCGAGGCTCTCAAACATGCCGAACGCGTGATCGTGATTGAAAAGAGTATCACCGCCGGAATGGGCGGACCACTTACGGCAGACATTCGGCTGGCGCTCGATCGATTGCAGATTCCGCTCCAGAGTGTCATCGCGGGACTTGGAGGCCGGCCGATCACAAAGGACTCGCTGTTGAAGCTCCTCCAGCGTGCGCCACACGATGAGGTACCTGACACTACCTTCCTCGATCTCAATTGGGATATGATTAGAAACGAACTCGAACAACTGGAAGTCTCATGACCGAAGCGCCCCTCGTGGATGACATTCGCACCCGCGAAGACACATCCACACGAGTTAAATTCTATCAGACCGGGACATTCACCGCCGGCAATCGCTTGCTTGGTAGCGATTTGCGGACGGTCCAGTCCTCCCAGGAACGGACGAATGCGATCACGTGCGGCCACCGCGCGTGCCAGGGTTGCGGCGAAGCACTCGGTGCACGCTATGCACTCGACGCCGCGATGCGCGCGACGAACGGCAATGTGATCGCTGTGAATGCGACCGGATGCCTCGAAGTGTTTTCGACGCCGTATCCCGAGACATCGTGGCAGCTTCCGTGGCTGCATTCACTGTTTGGAAATGCTGCGGCAGTTGCTTCGGGTGTCGCAGCAGCACTACGCAGACAAGGTCGCGATAACATTCGCGTCGTCGCGCAAGGCGGCGATGGCGGCACGACCGACATCGGCTTCGGATGCTTAAGCGGCATGTTCGAGCGCAACGACGATGTGCTCTATATCTGCTATGACAATCAGGGTTACATGAATACCGGCGTCCAGCGATCAAGCGCCACGCCCCCAGCCGCTCGGACCGCAACCACACCGGCCATGGGATCAGCGCCGGGCAATCCGTTTGGTATCGGCAAGGATGTGCCGCGCATTGCGATGGCGCACAACATCCCGTATGTCGCGACAGCCAGCGTGGCCGATCTCCACGATCTCGAAGCAAAGGTGACGCGCGCGATGTCCATGCACGGCGCGCGGTACATTCATATCCTCGTGCCATGTCCGCTTGGCTGGGCACACGCAACGCGCGACACCATTCGCGTGGCCAGACTTGCGGTCGAGTCCGGCGTCTTCCCGCTGTTCGAAGCGGAGCATGGCGAAGTCGTTCGCTCGAACGCGATCCGGCGCAGAATTCCAGTCGAAGACTATTTAATGACGCAAGGCAGGTTCGCCCATCTCTTCAAGCCAAAGCGCGATGAAGCGCGCATTGCGGCACTCCAGCAAATTGCCGACAAGAACATCGACCGGTACAACCTGCTTCGTTCATCGTCGACGATGAAGGAGGTTGTAGCGTGAACGAGCACTTTGCGATTTCTCTCCCAGTCGGCTCGAGCCTCGCAAACCATACCGGTGCCTGGCGCACCGAACGGCCAAACTATATCGATCGTCTGCCCCCATGCAATCATGCGTGTCCTGCCGGCGAGAATACGCAGGGCTGGCTCTATCACGCCGAAGAAGGAAATTTCCGCGCGGCGTGGGAAGAGATCATGCGCAACAATCCATTCCCGGCTATCATGGGCCGCGCGTGTTATCATCCGTGCGAGACATCCTGCAATCGCGCCCAGCTCGATGAACCCGTCAGTATTCACGCCGTCGAGCGGTTCTTAGGCGACCGTGCGATCGAAGAAGGATGGAACGTCGAAGCTACCACCAAACCAAATGGCAAGCACGTGCTCGTTGTTGGCGCTGGCCCGAGTGGACTCTCTGCCGCATACCATCTCGCGCGACTTGGGCACGCAGTAACGATCGTCGAAGCTGGTCCTGCTGCTGGTGGCATGATGCGCTTCGGCATACCGGCATACCGGTTGCCACGCAATATCATTGACGCAGAGGTTCAGCGTATTTTGAATTTGGGTGTCACGCTTCGACTCAACGAAAAAGTCGAGGACATTCCGGCTCTGATGCAGCGGGAGAAATTCGATGCATGCTTCGTCGCGATTGGCGCGCATGTGTCAAAGCATGTCGACATACCCTCGCCGGACGCTGGTCGCGTGCTCGACGCGCTCTCGATGCTTCGCTCGCCGGGCGAGGCACAAGTTGGCCGAAAAGTAGTAGTGTATGGCGGTGGCAACACGGCGCTCGATGTTGCACGCACCGCGCGACGCTTAGGAGACGAAGCGATCATCGTGTATCGCCGGACGCGCGAGAAAATGCCCGCGCACGATTTCGAAGTGGAAGAAGCGATCGAAGAAGGCATCCAATTCCGCTGGCTCGAAACGATCAAGCACATGAACGACGAATCGATCACCGTCGAAAAGATGGCGCTCGATGCAGACGGCTACCCGCAACCGACCGGAGAGTTCGAAGTGATCTCTGGCGATATGGTCGTGCTCGCGCTCGGACAGGATGTCGATTCGTCAATTCTCGATAGTATTCCCGGCATCGAACACAACAAAGATGGCGTCGTGAAAGTCGGCGCGAACATGATGACAGGTCACGCCGGTATTTTTGCCGGCGGCGATATGGTCCCCTCTGAACGGACAATTACCGTTGCCGTCGGTCATGGAAAAAAAGCGGCGAGAAATATCGATGCGTACTTGAACGGCGTTGAGTATAAGCCGGCGCAAAAGCACGCGCTCGCGAGTTTCGAGAAGTTGAACACGTGGTACTATTCCGACGCCGAACAGACGGTGCAGCCGGTGCTTGCGATGCTCCGGCGCCGCTCGACATTCGAAGAAGTCGTGAGCGGACTCGACGAACAGACCGCGCTCTTCGAAGCGCGCCGCTGCATGTCCTGCGGCAATTGCTTCGAGTGCGATAATTGCTTCGCCGTCTGCCCGGACAACTCCGTAATCAAACTTCCAAAGAGCATCCCCTCTTCCTTGGCTCAGGGTGAGGGCTTCTCATCAACACCAAAGTTCAAGTTCAACTACGATTACTGCAAAGGCTGCGGCATCTGTGTTGCCGAGTGTCCCGCCGGTGCGATTGAGATGGTGGCGGAGGATATTTAGAGTAATAGACTGCCTCTGACGGCGTGTATAGCCATGCATGTAATCACACGCAAGCGTCTTAACGACTTTGCGCTGGTACACCCGGATGCCAGGGCGCCGCTTGCGGAGTGGTACCGCTCGATGAAACACAATACATTCTCGACATTTTCGGAGTTGCGAACGCAGTTCCCCGCTGCCGATAAGGTCGGAAAACTGACCGTTTTCAACATCGGCGGGAATAGATACCGGCTTGTCGCTGCGGTCCATTACAACCGGAAACGGATTTACATTCGGGCTGTTCTCAAACATGATGCGTACAACTCAGGAAAGTGGAAGGAGTAACTGATGTTCGTCTTAGAACAAATCGAAAGCAACTGGGGGCCGGTATCGAAGTACCTGCGCGTTCCTCATACCGAACATGAATACCACCAGCTTGTCGCGCTCCTGGATGAACTGATTGAAGAAGTCGGAGAAGAAGAGACACATCCCCTGGCTTCCTTGATGGAAGTGATCGGCACACTCATCGAGAAATATGAGGATGAACGTGTGCCAGAGTTGATTTCGTAATCCATTCCCTACGCCCCTTCCTTCAAGTTCAACTACGATTATTGCAGAGGCTGTGGCATCTGTGTTGCCGAGTGTCCCGCCGGTGCGATTGAGATGGTGGCGGAGGATATTTAGAGACTAATCCTGCAAGTCGATTTAATGCTCCCGCTTTCGCGCCACGGGACGAGGCTTCGCCCACGCTTTCGGTGGGATCGCAAATAGTACCGCGAGTGCGAACGTCAAGATCAGCGAAACGTAGGCATTCACGAATGCCAGGAGTAGCAGCGCAAACCGGAAGATCGGCCTCGAACGGTAGGAACGCGTGACGCCGCGCACAACCGATTGCTCCACGGACTCCGAGATCAATCGCCGCTTGTGCGCGGCGTGTTGCCACAATAGAAGAAACGCCAGCGAAATGGCAAAGAATGTGGCAGCGTACAGCACTGCGGCGGTCGTCTCCCCGCTCGATCCGAGATACTCCGCCAAGAGTGCCGTCGGGAATGGGACAAACGTCACCAGCAATAACAACAGCAGGTTAGTATAGAACAGCAAGTTGTCCGACCGTTCGATGTGCTTGAACAAATAGTGATGCGACATCCACAACATCCCGATCGTGGAGAAGCTGGTCAGGTAAGCTGCAAACTTCGGCCACTCGGCCAGCAAGTTGCGAATCAGTTGCCCATTATCAAGAACCCCGCGCGGAACTTCGATTTCCAACACGAGTAATGTCATTGCGATGGTGAATACACCATCCGAGAATGCTTCAACACGGGCGGTATCCCGTACCATGATTGTGTGAATGAGGTGAGATGTCTGCGTGCGAACGCCGACCGCGATCACACGTCTGACCGAGACCCGCACCTTCAGTCGGGGGGAGAGGAAAGCCGATTGCTGAGGCGCAGAATCCTGTGCCACCAAAACACCCGCTCCAGGAAAAACGTTAATTAGTCCCAGAAGGGAATCCTACGCGCGAAAACCGCGTGCGATCCGGCGAGTCACAGAGTGTTAAATATTTCAGAGGCTGCGACATCTGCGTCGGCGAGCGCCCGCCGGCGCAATCGAGATGGTGGCGGAGGATATTTAGGAGTAGCCCGTCATTACGAGACAGGCGGAGCATGACGAAGCAATTCCGCACTCGCTAGCTTTAAGTCTGATTCAGTTATTGGGATCCTAAGTATCGGGTATACGTATCTTCGAGAGAATCCTGACAATTGTTGGCGTAATCCCGCTTCTGTTTTGTCGAGTGTGCCTCTTCACCTTTGTCATCAGCGTTGACGCCCGAACATCGCAAGTTCTGGAAGGATCATTTCGAAAAACTTTCTTTCTATGTCCCTTTGAGCGAAATGACCCGCAGCCATCTCATATTTGATACCAGTTGAGTTTGCTCCATGTACCACTGTCTTACAACACCTTAGGTCACTTTTCGCGCCCTCACTTGCTGTTGGCATTTAAATACTGTATCTTCGTGAGATGATACGATCGTAAAACCATGGTCATTCTACTCGTTCTCACTTTCTGCCGCGCGTGGCCTCAATGATGGCCCATGCAGACAGATCCTCTCGTATTGTAATTCGTCCATTGGTCAACAACACAATGCCTACAACCAACCTAATCTCGTTGAACCGGCTGAAATCGGAATTTCACGATTGGAGTATCTCGGCTCTAATCGTTGCCCCGTTCGCATGGGTGTATGTCACACACTTTCTCTTCTCGCATGGTCAGGGTACGGGGTTTTTCGATTATGATATGCCCTATTACTCTGCGCTGGGTCGCGCCATCTTCTCGCGCGGCAATGGCATTCTCTATCCGAATCCCTATGACTTGAACGCACCGTCCATTTACTTCCAATGGTTTCCGTGGCTTCTCGGCGTCGGCACGGTGCTGCTCCACGCCGATTCCGGGTACTTATTCGATGCGCTCGGGCTCATCTTTTCAGTCGCGCTGGCACGCACAACGCTCGCGCTCATTCGGTCCTGCGTCACTATCGGCATGGACAGGAAGCATGAGATATTCTACCTGGCGCTAGCCTTTTGGGGCGGCGGACTTCTCTGCGCCGCCGGGATTGCAAACGGGTTCATCGATCGAGGCTGGCAGTTCCTGCAGTTGAATCACACCAATGCCCTCGCGATCCTCCAGTTCGATCCGGATCATGGTCTCTGGTTTCTCAATTGGGGTCGCAACACTTTCTTCACAACGGAAGCTCTATACCATCTCCTGGTCGCCATGGTTTGGCTTGGTGTTCTGCGGGATCGCTGGCGATGGGCTGCCGTCGGTCTCCTTCTGCTGGCCGCAACCCATCCGTGGACAGGGCTCGAAATGATCGCGATTATGCTCGCATATTTGGTGTGGACATATATCGCTGGACGTGCACGGCCACCGCTCTGGTTTCAAACGGTGACGGTGCTCTGCACGGCTGCGTTCATCTGGTACTATGGAGTGTACCTGAACCAGTTCGACAGTCATCGGCGAATTGTGTCATTGTGGAAGTCGGAGGTGTGGACTGTCTCCGATCTCTCATTTGTACTTAGTATTGCCTCGCTCCTGCCGCTCATTATCTATCGCATTGTCCTGCGTCCACCATTGAGGCGGGGCGACGAATTCCTGGCGGTCTGCTTTCTGATCTCTACAGTCCTTAGCATTCACCAGCATTGGATGACACCTATACAGCCGATCCACTTTCACCATGGCTATCCATGGTTCTCTCTGTTTCTCTTTGCTCTTCCGGCGATCGCAAAGCTAACGAATACAATAGCGATCAAAAGGCGGTCTCTTGGGGTCTGGGCAGTGTCAGTCATGATGCTATTCTTTATGTTCTCTGACAATGTTATTTTTGTCATCTCGCGAACCGCGGAGTCGATGAACATCATGCACACAATCCGCCTGAGTCCACCCGAGCGGCAACTCTTCCGCTGGCTGGCACAGAGCCGCGCACATGGACTGTTCCTGGCACGCGACGGTCAACTCTCGTATCTTTCATCTGCCTATACCAATGTGACTCCGTATCTCGGACAAAGCTACCTGACTCCAACCTATGAACGTCGAGTTGATACGACGACGAGGTTCTACTCGATGTCGTCTTCGGATCTTCCATTTCAACTCTCATATCTGCTGGTGGCCCCGTCCGATTCCGTTTGCGCTCCACAAGGGTGGAGCATCTGCTATGACCGTCAAGGCTATCGACTGTATCGTGTAGCAACTGGAGCTCCTCGATAGACAAGGTTCAGACGTGCCTTCTCCCTGCTGTCACGGCGTGACGTTTGAACCCGTCACGACGGGGCAGGCTTGGATTGATGCGACGCATTGGATGACTGGGAGAAGTGGTGATCTGCCGTGGCGAACATCACGTTCTTTCCACAATTTCAAAAATTCATCCAAAAATTGCGATGCCGAGGGTTTCGAACCTTGTTATATAGGGTGAAGGGCTCCCTCTTTCAATTACGAATTACGAATGAAGAATTACGAATTGGATGCAGAATAGGCATAGTGGCAACGGGCAAACTCTTGGTTGGCCAAGGGACACCGTGATTCATGAAAAATAATCGAAAACGTAATATAAAATTATTTGATGTGGCTATGCGGCAAACCTATCCAGGGGGTTGCGCTTCACACTGGGCTAAGTCCTTTCGCCCCTCCAAGGCTAAAATCATTCGTAATTCGTCGTAATTCGTCGTAATTCGTAATTACTCCTCCTCCCCCGCCCGGAGCCGTTCGAGTACGGAGAAATCCTCCAGCGTGGTCGTATCGCCGGCAACGGAGCCGGTGGATGCGAGTTCGCGGAGCAGTCGGCGCATGATCTTGCCCGAACGGGTTTTCGGAAGCGCGTCCGAGAACCGAATCTCGTCCGGCTTTGCGATGGGACCGATCATTTCGGAGACATGCTGGCGCAGCCGCTCCTTGAGTGCTTCGTCCGGCTTCCAGCCTTGCTTGAGCGTTACGAACGCGACGAGCGCGGAGCCTTTGATCTCGTCGGGACGACCAACAACGGCGGCCTCGGCAACAGCTTCGCTGCCGACAAGCGCGCTCTCGACTTCCATCGTGCCTAAGCGATGTCCGGCAACATTGATGACATCATCGACGCGGCCCATGATCCAGAAATATCCGTTCTTATCGCGGCGCGCGCCATCACCAGTGAAGTAGATGCCGGGATACTCGCTGAAGTACTGCTTTTGGAATCGCTCCGGATCTTTGTAGATGCCACGCAACATGGAAGGCCACGGCTTCTTGATAATCAGATATCCACCCTCGTTCGGCTTGCAGGGCGAGCCATCTTTGTGGACGACCTCCGGCTCGATGCCGAAGAATGGCAGCGTAGCCGATCCGGGTGTCGTTGGCACCGCACCGGGCAGCGGCGAGATCATGATCGCGCCGGTCTCGGTCTGCCACCAGGTATCGACGATGGGGCACTTGCCTTTGCCGATCACCTTATGGTACCACATCCACGCTTCGGGATTGATCGGCTCCCCGACCGTGCCGAGCAATCGCAGCGAGGAGAGATCGTGCTTATTGGGATGCTCGTCGCCGGCACGAATAAATGCGCGAATGGCGGTCGGCGCAGTGTAAAAGACGTTGACGCCGTGCCGCTCGATAATATCCCAGAACCGATCCGGCGCGGGATACGTCGGGGCGCCTTCGTACATCACGACCGTCGCGCCATTCGAAAGCGGACCATAGATGATGTAGCTGTGACCAGTGACCCAGCCGACATCGGCGGTACACCAGAAGACATCTTCATCGCGCAGATCGAAAATGTATTTCGTCGTAAGGTACGTACCGAGCAAGTACCCGGCAGTCGTATGGACGATGCCTTTGGGCTTACCGGTCGTGCCGGAAGTATAAAGAATGTAAAGCGGATGTTCGCTATCAACTGGCACCGCAGGACAATTGGCACTGGCCTCGGCCATCATGTCGTGCCACCAGACATCACGCCCGGCGATCATGTCAATCGCGCTTCCGGTCCGCTTCACGACCAGCACTTTCTCGACCGAGGGACAGCCCCCAAGGGTCTGTTCCTTCCCGTCGATCTTGATAGCCTCCAATCGGAGCGCGTGATCGACATTCTGTTTGAGTTCGACGATTTGGCCTCGACGATATGCACCATCCGACGTTACGATGAGCTTTGCATTCATGTCATTGACGCGGTCGCGAATCGCCTCCGACGAAAAGCCGCCGAAAATCACAGAATGCGTCGCGCCAATTCGCGCGCAGGCCAGCACGGCAATCGCAAGCTCGGGAGTCATGCCCATGTAAAGCGCAACGCGATCGCCCTTTGCGATGCCAAGCGACTTCAGCACGTTGGCGCACTTCGAGACTTCGCGATGCAACTGCTGATACGTGAGCGTGCGCTGCTCAAAGCCTCCGCCCACGCTCGGCTCACCCTCCCAAATCAGTGCCGCCTTGTTCTTGCGCGGAGTAGTGAGATGCCGGTCGATGCAATTATAGCTTGCATTGAGCTTGCCACCGACGAACCACTTCGCATTCGGTGCTCGCCACTCAAGAACCTTGCGCCACTTTTTGAACCACGTCAACTCTTCCGCTTGCTTCGCGAAGAACTTCTCGGGATCTTTGATGCTGGCGCGATAGAGCTTCTCGTATTGCGCTATCGAGCCGATGCGCGCCTGCTCGGCGAACGTCTTACTCGGCTTGAAGAGACGCTTTTCTCCGAGCGTGGATTCAATGGAGCGGGTATCGGATGCGGAGCGCTGTTTCGTTGATGACTTGGACATGATGCAAAACTACGACGGAAATGGCATTGCAGGCAAAGGCCCGGATAGATCAGGCCCCACAACGGATTCGTACAAAAACGCACAAGCCCTATCCACGGATGGACGGGGCTTGTGTAACTTCCCGAATTTGGCTTGAATCCTATTCCTTCACGATGCTGCATGTCATGCTGCCAACTCGGATGATGTACGTGCCGGCCGGCAATGTGCTGGCATCAAAAGTTGTACTGCCCTGCACCGAGAACCGCGCAACCTCGCGCCCGAGGAGATCGCGTACTTCCGCCGTCTGCGCAAGCCCCGAAGCAGAGCCCACGTCGATTCGGAAGACATCCGTTGAAGGATTGGGATAAACGCGCAAGTTAGCCGACTGAGCAGAAAGGTCATTCACGCCTTGATGCTCAACGGCCTTCGCGGCCAGCGTGAGTGTATCGCGTGTTTTGTTGCCGGCAATATCGACAGTACTCATGATCAACTGCGCGGCCATCGATGTATCGATCTGATGCACCGTAAAGCTGAACGATTTCAAGCCATGCACGAGTGCGCGAGTCGGCTTGACGTCAAACGATAGGTTCGTCGCAGAAGTCCGAATGCTATCGAGCCCACGGTCCCATGATAAGCTGTCGATGGCGGTGATGCTAATCATCGTATCGGTCTGTGCAAATGGCAGCCACGTCACCGCCGGCGCTCGAGTATCCGGGATTGTGCAATAGGTGATGGTGTCGAGTACCGGAATGCCAAGTGTATCCAAGAGGCGAACAACGATTCTGCCATTCTGCATGGAATCGATGACTTGAACAGAAAATGGGACTGTGTCCATGGAAGCATGCGCCGGAGTCGCCAATGTCATATTCGTAGCGCTGACCTGAGTAATACTTCGGAAGCCTACGGGCGCTGCGCTGGTGTCAATTGCTAGGAGGCTGGTCAGATGCGCATTGCACTCGCTGCCATCGAAGCTGCCAACTTGCTGTTGGACGTTAAAGATTGCATGTGCATGCGGAAGCTCCAAGCTTCCGTTACTGAGAATCAGTTGTGCATAGATGCTCGGATCCCCGCTACCTTTTCGGAAATCCGTCCACACGGCGATCGCTCCGCCAGTCCGAGGGGCAAGTGCGACCTGCCTAGCAGACCAATTCCCATGACAAATCGGAATTCCGTATGTGCTATTCGTCTTCCAGGTCGGCAAATGACGGTAACCCCACTTATCGATCACTTGCGCGTATATGCATGTGTCAGGATTCCCACCGTTTCGCGCGTCATTCCATACAGCCAGCAGAAGGCCGGTGTCCACTTTGACGGCTCTCAAGCCGATCTGTCCTAATGGCTGAGAAGCGATTTTATACCATGAACCTGGCGCCGGCAATATGCTCGATCCATCCCCACGGAGTCTTGTCATCCCGATGTCCCAATCGCTCGGCCCAGATCCAAGGGATCCAGTTCGGTACCCGACCATCAGGCCGCGAGTCTTCTTTCCACCAAACGCCGTCCAATCGGAGTCATCGGAAAATACCTGAGGATTCATCTGGTTCAGGAGGGCATCACCGGTAATTTGAACCGCACCACCGAAGGTAAATGATGTATCGGCAGGAGTTGCGCAATTCATTCGTGCTCCATACACATCTTGTGTATCAGCACTGTTGGTATTGGTGACTTCCCATACCAGCATCAGTTGGCCATTGGCCGTATCCCGTTTGATGTTGACATGCGATGCGTTTTGAGTC
The DNA here is from genome assembly GCA_030706745.1 of Bacteroidota bacterium. Taxonomy (NCBI): domain Bacteria; kingdom Pseudomonadati; phylum Bacteroidota; species Bacteroidota bacterium. The sequence goes on along the minus strand of JAUZNX010000005.1, from coordinate 195,920 downwards.
GTCACAGGAGCTTTATAGATCTGATAGCCCATCGGAGTTGTCCAGCGTGTGGTGCAAGTCGAGTCGAAATGCATACCACGAATCGAGATCGGAGCCGATGCGCCAGACTGCCACACTACATAACAGCCACCAAAGCCATCGCTGCAGATTGAAGGCTGAAGTTGCTTGCTTCCGGACGTATCCACTGGAATACCTTGGAGCCCGATGATATAGTATGAGAGATTATCGGCCAACGATGGATAGGTGTTGAGATCGAGCGTCGTATCGTCGATAACTGATGCGATTGGAAACCGGCCTTTTCCGACGATATTAATTTGAAGACTCGTAAGAATACCTTGCCCCTTACTTTTGAAGTGAGCATTGCCATCGAAGAACCGTATGGACGTTGAAGGCCATGGCAGTTTGCGCACCGACCCAGTATGGGACAAGGTGCTGGAGGAATCAGTGTACTTGACCGAATTCGGCCAAAGTCGATTGATAAATATGTCTGGCTGGGAGCCGGCATTCAGCGATCGGTTCTCTTCCCAAACAACGAAAGCATTACCCTTCCCATCATCAGTAATCGCCGGATTCTGCCGGCCATTCGGTCCAAGTCCCACTGGAAGGCCACTATCCGGATAGGCAAGGGCACCATTGGCCAAAACATGCTGGGCGTAGATGCAATTGCCGTAAGACGGATTTCGGCTATCGAGCCATGCCACGTAAGCTCCACCATTATTATCAGTCGTGATGATCGGGAATCGCTGGTTTGCATTGCCTCTGGCAAGCGCAATGCCCTGGCGGGGCCACATCGGAAAGCCGTATCTGTCAAGCCGCTGTCCGTATATTAGGAAGCTCCCGCTGGCCCGGGCATCTTCCCAGACGATGATTGCGCCATCGGCACCGTCAGATATCACGGCTGGATAGTCTTGTTGGCCGACCGTATCGCAGACCATGGTATTACGTGTCGAATCGCCAAACCAGTTGGTCTGAGAAATGGTGGTGCGAGGAACAGCAAAGAAGCACAGAATGGCTAAAATCGAGGCAAAACGCGCCTTAGGTTGTGAGGACCTCATAGTCGGTTCAAGTGCAAGATAATGTGGATACAGAAAAGTACAAAGCGTTCGGCCCAACGAAAATCATTCCATTTGACAGAACAGCCATGGGAAGCCGCGGGGTTACCCACTAAAACCCCGTGCATCCACGATCATAACGATGAATTCTGACGAATCGCATGGCTACTTTCGCCGCGCTCGTAATTAACGATCCCAGTATCGTTCATTGTCTCACTGGGGTTGTCACGATAACTGATACAGTACGCGAATAGAAACGGCCTTCTGGCAATGTGTTATCATAGAGCAAAACAGACCGGCCCAAGCCCTGCACATTAGTGGCCCTGACTCCAATTGTCTGCTCTGTCGTACGAGCCCGAAGTTCCGAAAGTTGCCGATTGTACTCATCCGACCCGATTCGATCGGTATAGCCAAAAATATTCGTTCGGGAATCCTGCGCAATTCTGCTCTTCACAAAATCGGCAATTCTGCGATTGCTCGCGCTCAATTCGCTTCGATCGAAATCGAAAAGGATTAGACTATACCGCGAGATGATGGTGTCCGTGGACCCTTCTTGATGCTTATCGGGCAGCGTATAGTGATGCACCGGAATCGGAACATCATTCGACTCGGCCTCCTGATCATGCTGGTTGGTCGCTTCGAGCACTGCGTGGATCGTATCGAGCTTGGCGAGCAGGGATTCAGGTTCCTTCCGCAGATCCCAGTCGAGATGCGTCGGAAGCGCTCCCTTGCCGGTGAAGTCCTTTAGCTTCCGATTGCTTTCGCCTGCTGCGATCTCCCATTCGGTCACCTCGCTCGAACTTTTGCTCGACGGCAAGAAACGGAGTATCTCTGGTTTCGGAATGTGCGCCGTGTCTCGCGTCAGGATGGGCTCCACGACGGGCCACAAATCTGAATATATTTCCACGCGGCGATTTTCTTCCGCCCCATCCGAATCATCGATAGGCGAGGGCCTCTGCGGCAATTCGCGCGACTCGATTTTCATTCGTCCGGCTTCGATACCCCATACATCATGTAGATAGCCGGAGACTGCTGTTGCTCGTGTTCGAGAGAGAGCTTTACCTCCCGGCTCGACGCCATCACTGCAACCCACGATGGTGATTTTCCCGTTGGGAATCTCCCGCAGCCGCTCGCCTATTACATTCAATAATTCATAGTAAAGCTGCAACGTCGGGTAATTATTGAACGAGTGAAAATCATAGGTTTTTAATTGCTGTGAGGTCATTGCATGGTAGCGCCCTGGAATCACAGCCGATCCCTTGTCAAAGAAGACGTAATTAAGCAAGGGGCGATATTGAATTCGGACGTAGTCCTCCACCACCAGCCGTTTCATCGGCCGAACTGCTACGGATGATGAGCCATCCACAGAGGCTGAGTCAATCGTCGTAGCCGAGAGTCCAACTGTGAAGACCGGCGGAGCGACCAATGGTAAAACCGGCGGAGGTGGGCTTGGAATCGCCGCAGGTTGCGGCGTTGGCGGGAGCTGCGGTGGTTCCGATCTCAAATGATATTCAACGAGAAGTCCTATGGCGACAGAATTGGCTCGCCAGTTCATACCACTAACAAGCGGTGTTAGTCCCCATGAATAGAACGCTTCAGGAAACGCCAAAAGCGTCTGGGACGAGTTCAATGGAAGCTGATATTGGGCACCAAAGTTAAGACCGAAATAGAATTTGGAAGCATGCGGGGTGACACCAGAATAGACATTACGAGTGCGCAGACCATTCTCGAATGTGCCGACAGTTACCGGTTGGATGAGAGTCTCGCGCTCGCTAAAGTTATTGAATGCAATATATCCGAGCGTCGGCCCTGCAAGAATTCGGGCATTCGAGAATAATGAATAGCCTGCCATGGGCATGAGCGCGATCATTCCCGCTGTGGCGTCGACTGTATGCTCGAATGTCGCTGGAACCGCATTACCTCCGACAAGTACGGTCGTCGTTTCGTCTGCTTTGAGCGTGCCGTTGAGTGGAACATAGCCAAGACGAGCCTCAAAAGAGAGCGGCAATGTGAAAGACAATTTGTACGATACGCCGAAGCTCAGAGCCGATCCCGTTCCGCTTTCAAATCGTGGGCAGCAACTCGGAACACCCGGAAGTGTTTGGAAATTAGCGGAGTGGATATTCACTCCATCATGGACGAATGCACCGAACTGTGCATCTTCACTTGGGATGCGTCCAAGGTTTTGGGCCTCCAATCGCGATAGGGGAAGCAATAAAAAGATTGCGAGCAAACTTTCTATTGCTACACAGCAGCACGCCGACCCCTGCGGAGATCTAATGGTATACCTCCATTCTCGTACTGAATATCTGGCTCGGAGTCCGAAGAACGATGGTATATACGCCGGTTGGTAATTCTGTGGCGTTCACACTGGCGTGATACGATCCAGGTTCGGCATTGCCACTTACGACAACGGCCGCAGTGCGACCGAGCATATCGAGCACTCGGACCGAAGTCTCGCCAGGCTCGGCAAGCGAATAATCCAATGATCCTGCATCGTGGACAGGATTTGGGACGATTGAATGAAGAAGGACATGCCCGCTCTCGCTAAAGTAACGGTTTCCACCGGCGGGGCAGATCCCGAGTAGCATGAAGCGGCCCGTGTCAATGGTCGTCGATATGGATTTCCCTCCACTCCAAACGATCGTATCGATATAGATCGGCGTCTCGGAGGTATCACCAAGTGCAGCAATAAATTCGATCTTATCCACGGGCGTGGACGAAAGTTGGTTCGTGAGTGTGCCGTGTCTTGTCACGCTTCGATCTCGTCCGCTCACAGTTGATGGGGCACTCAAGTCGGCAAGTCCCAGCAGTGATTTGTTAAACCGAATCGTATAGGAAAAATCAATCGACGCCGGGAGCCCTTGTGAGGTAACCACTCGAAGTGGAAGCGAGACATGATCGCCAGGAAATGCTTGAATTGATCCAAGAGATAGCTCCACATGTGGCTGCGCCGAATTCGGCTCGTATGCTAACGGATCAGATGAACTGGAGCATCCATGTGTATCGATAATGGAAACAACGTATGATCCGGCGGAGTCGGCCATGATTGTTTGCGCGGTGTCTTGCGGAATCACGGCTCCATCGCGCATCCATGAGTAGCGGGATGCGGCGCTTGCAGTAAGCTGCTGACCCATCACCGAGATCATCGGCTTCGGCGGTGAGGGATATACCGTAACCGACATGGCCTTCGAATTCCCCGAGCAACCGCTCGCAGCCGACACAGTGACTCTGTATGTTCCACTCTGCGCTGTCGTTAGGGTCTCCAAAGAATCCTCCAAAAGAGGAATCCCGTTCTCCGACCACTGATAACTCAAATAGCCACTTCCGGCATCGAGCGTAACGCTATCACCTTCGCAAATTTCGAGTGGACCGTTTGCCAGCACCGTGGGTGAAAGTTGCGAGTCGATCGTGACCGGAATCTGAGTCAAGCCGAGGCAGCCATCCCTCGAAGTTGAAAAAACAGTGAGCGTTCCTGTTGCCGGACCATTCCAGTGCACCGCAATGGAATCAGTTCCTTGGCCGGCTATTACTGTACCGAGCGAAGATGGACTCAGTTGCCATTGCACACCGTCGCTTGCGGCGCCTGAGCCTTGCAGGATTCTGTAATTGGATATCGATCCGACGCAGATAGATGATGGTCCGGAAAGAACTGGCTTCGGCACAGGATTTACCGTGATGGCAACCGGCTGAGTTGCCACCGAACAGCCTGCCGAGTTAGTCGCTGTAACGGATGCGACGCACGATGACTTTACGACAAGTGATCGTGTCGTGTCGGACATAGGTTGGCCGTCCTTCGTCCAAACGTAACTAAATCCAGGTGTAGCCGAAAGCACGACGCTATCGCCTTCGCAAAATGTGGTCGGACCGGCTGACGTTAGCGACACATTCGGTTTTGGAATCACAGAGAATGTCAGCGGTTGGCTCGTGCCTTCGCAACCTTGAGAATTGGCAGTTGTGACATAATACGAGCCTGCCTGCGAAACATAAATAGATGGTGTGATTGCCCCGGTGGACCAATGATAGTTTGAAAAACTGCCATTGACTCCCAGTTCGATACTGTCCCCTTCGCAAATCATGGTGGCAGGTGCAGTCAGGACTGGACGGGGAATGCTATCAGGCAGCACTGTGACGTGGACGGCCTTAGAGGTGCCTTCACATCCACTGCTGCTCGTAACGTGAACAAAATAGTCGCCACTCTTCGTCACCGAGATCGAAGGTGTGTTGTCACCGCTGGACCAGGCATAACTGGCATATCCAGAGGCGACGGTAAGCTTCGTGGTATCTCCAGTACAAATCGTGAGCGGCCCGGACGCCGCAATCGCAGGAAGGAGTGAATCTGAAACGGTGACTAAGATGCTATCTATTACTATGCATCCAGCCTTTGAAGTCACCCGCGCGGTGTAGAGCGTGCTCGCTGAAGGTGATGCCACAGGCTGCAATATCGTTGGATCGCTGAGCCCGGAGGCCGGGCTCCACTGTATGGACTTCGGTGCATCGCCTGAAAGCTTCGCACCGATCTGAATAGACGAACCCGGACAAATCGAAACGGCCGGACCAAGGGAAAGTATGGGTGGCGCAATGACCGTGATCAACACAGAGTCCTGCGCGATGCAGCCGCTAATGTCCGTCACAGTGACGAAATATTTGGTCGAGCTTGCGGGCGCGGCGAGTACCGTACTGGAATCGTTGCGCTTGAGATCCGTGCCGGCCCAGGAGTATCGGAACGGTCCCATGCCACCACTGGTCGTCGCATGCAACTTCAGCATCGAACCTTGACAGACAGTCTGATTGCCTCCAGCGCTTACCGTTGCGAGGGGGTTAACGATCGCAGTCACTTTGCCGGTGGTCACGCATCCATTGCTATCGGTGACTGAGAGCGTGTAGGTCGTCGTCATAGTAGGCGAAGCCATGGGCTGAGCAGAATCGGGATGATCGAGACCAATGGCCGGACTCCATGAATAACTCACCGGCCCGCTCACGATAATGGTGTCCAGAAGCTGGACAGACGTGCCCAGACACAAAGCTGGTACGACACCGATCTTAATCTTCGCTCCACCAATCACGATCCGCACTGGCCATGATGCGGCTTCGCACACATTTGCGTCTGCCGGAGTACCGTGGACCGTATAAAGATATGTGCCGCTGGTAAGGGATAGTGGTGTCGTATAGGTGCTCGACGTCGCGCCGGGAATTGGCGTACCGTTCAGGTTCCATTGATAAGACGACAATCCAGCGCTAGCTCGCAACGTGACGGCCGTGCCTGGACACACATTCGCCGATGGTGAGGCCGTCACCGGAATCTCCAACGTGTCACAAAACCGGGCAACAAAGATGTCTTCGCCGCCGGCTGGGGTTGCCTCCCAAACTCCTGGCGTAGCATAGACTCCTGACAATGTCGACGTGCCACCAACAATTGCCGCATGATTGTTGCGGTCAATGGCAATGGCGACCGCTCTTCCGCTATCGCCATAGTAGGTACCCCAATGAAGCTGTCCAGTACTGTCGAACTTTGCGAGAAAGGGCGTCTGCGCTCCGTGAAGATGCGTTGTCTGATATTCACCGCGGCTCGCAATGCCGGTGTCGCTGGTCGTGTAGCCGCAAACGACTACATTCTCATTGGTGTCAGCGGCTATGCCAAGGATTTCAGTGGTATCGGCGCCTCCATAATACGTGCACCAAAGACGGTGCCCAGCCGAATCGAAGCGGACGATCGCACCATCAATAATTCCATGGGGCTTCGTTTGATAAGCACCGGGCGTTGCCAACGTCGAATCTATGACTGGGCCACCGATATAGAGATTGCCCGACCGACTCGCGGCAATCGCAATCGGCCATGACCAAATAGGAAAATAGGTTGACCAATCGAGCCTTCCATTTGGAGAAAACTTCCCGTAGAGCATCCCATTGTTTGCGGTATCAAAAGCACCCGCAGTCGCGAGGCCATAACTCGCCGTGTACATTCCAAAGTAAATGTTGTTCTCTTTATCACAACTCACATTGGTCCACCAATCTGTGCTCGATCCTCCGAGAAAGGTTGACCAAAGGATAGTGCCGGCCGGAGTAAACTTCGCAAAGAATCCGTCATACGCGCCAGCATTGGTTGTTTGGTAGGCTCCGGGCGTGGCAATGCCAGACGTCGAGTAAGTAAAGCCGGTCAGAAGGATATTATTGGCGCTGTCCACGGCGACTCCCGCTCCATATTCGAATATGTTCCCGCCAAAATATGTCCCCCATCGGCGCATTCCATTACTGTCGAATGTAACGAGGAATAACGACACACTGGAGTTTGGCATTGCCGAGCGATAGGCTCCGGGAGTTGCTATGCCTGAGGTGCTTTCGGTATAGCCAGCGGCAACGATTCCACATGCTGTATCGCAAGCCAGCGCATTTAGTAAGTCCCAATAATTGCCACTGTAATAGGTAGCCCACCTCATCGTGCCGCTTGGCGAAAAACTCGCAACATAACCGGACTGGTACCCATTCGTCGCGTGGACCTGGTAGGCGCCGCTGGTAGCGATCCCCATGGTGCTCTCGGTGTAGCCCACAATATTGACATTGTTGCGCCTATCGACACCGATTGCCTCCGCGAGATCGTAGCTTGGCCCTCCAAAATACGATCCCCACAATCGTGGAGGATCGATCGTCAAATCGCGAGAATGGTCATATCGACCAACAGTAAAGCGGAGCGTATTGCCATGCAATGCGAAGTGCGAGACAATGGCATGTATCCGCGACCCGCCAGTTGATTGGAGCGAGTATGGGCGCTCCTCGATCATTTCGCCGTATGGTGTAACGAAGCGCAGCCATCCATTCTGGCCAAGCACGAGAGAATCCGCATGGTCATATCGAAGTTGAATCTGTCTCGGATCCCCGCCGGGATGAACGATGAAGTCATACTCCATGCCATGATCTGAACCGGGAATTATGAGATGATCGTGATTCGCGGGTTGGCTTCTGTCTGCATTTCTGCCCCCCGCATACAGCACCAAATCGATGTGCGGATAGAGATCGCGGAAGATAAGTGTCTGATACGCCGGTACGCGGGTAATCCCATCTGGACATTGCGGGAGATAGTAGTTGTAATAGGTTGACGAGGCATTGCTCGTCTCGATACGGGGATTCGGATTTGCGCCGACAAACGCAACATCGACACGATACAGCAATACCGAGTCGGCATGCATCAGCGAGTCCATCACGTGCGGGTCTTTCGGTTGGGGCATCGGTCCATGACTCGGATACTTACCGAAGACATAGTGAAAGCCATTCTTCGTGACGTAGAATTTCACACCACGCGCATCGAGCGAATAGATCACTTCCGGCATTGGCTTACGAAATTGATCGGCAAGCTGGCCACGATTTGGGATGAACGCGATGGAAGAATTGTCAGGTGAACGAGGGGAGCGCTTCGATAGTATTGAAATGGGAACCTGGGCATGAACGGTGAGTGCGAGCACGATCAAGACCAGCAGAATCGCAATCGTGCACAGTAATGCAACGCCGATTAGTCTGGAATTCATCGGGCTCTCTGCATGCGGTTGAATAGAAACGATCATTTGATCAGCTTCCAGGTTGCGCCGGCATCTTGAGTCATGAGGGATATGCCACCTTCTCCGTGGACTTCGCCAATAGAGCCATTTTCGAACCGCATTCGAAAGAGATTTGCTGTCGTTCCAGTCTTGAGCAATGTCCAGGCAGCGCCTCCATTGGTACTCCGCAGGAGTGTGCCCTTCTCGCCGCAGGCATAGAGTGTGTCGCGAGTGACATAGCGGACCGTCGCCAGATTAGCGGTCGTCATGCTCGGAATTGTCTTCCATTCTCGTCCCTCATCAGATGTCAGCAAAATCGTCCCGTGGGCACCAACTGCAACCCCGGCAGCAAGGTCAATGAAATGCACGCCGCTCAAATCGGCTTGCGTCATGCTTGTCTGAAGCACCCAGGTCTTTCCTCCGTTTTCGGAACAAAAAATCTTCCCGGCATCGGCGACGCCGATGATCTTCTCCGGAGTCAGATATGAGACGGAAGAGAACTTACCCGGGTCTACGTAGGATGTGACCGGCTCGTTCGGTATCTCTGGCCCACGAGGAGCAAGTCGCCCGAGAGAGGGATCCTCCTGCACCTTTGCATTGCTTGTCGATCGCGGTTCGGCAGCGATTGCAGATGTTTTGCTCGCCCCCTGTACCTGCGACTGTGAACCGTTCTCTATGGGAGGTGACGGTTGCATTGCTTGCGCAGGCGTTACCGACTGCATGGGCGATGGAATCGATTGGGCAGGTTGGCCTTCCGATTTGAAGGCTATGCTCGTAAACGCCAGATACGCGCCGGCGCCGAGCACGAGAAGTCCAACACCAGCCATGGCAGGAAGCGGGAGACCAAATAGGCGCATAGCCCCGAGGTGCATTATGCCAGATGTTTGATTAAATCCCAGGCGCGAAAAAATAGCTGAGCGCGCCGCAGGGGGCACAGTCAAGGATGGAAGGTCGCGCTGCGCTGCCTCGTGGATCTTGAGTTGCAGTTGAAGCTCCTCACGCCACTCGGGATGGTCGGCCAGACCTGTGAAGAGCTGCTCTTCCTGATCGTGGGTCGCGTCACCGGCAAGATAATGGTGGATGATTTCTGGATAGTTCATGCGCTTAAGAATGCTTGACGAGATCGTGAATATAGGGCCGAAGTACGTGGCGGACTTGTTCCTTCGCGCGCCAGACCCGATTGCGGAGAGCGTCGATACTTTCGCCGGTCAATGTGGACATCTCTTCATAGGAATACCCTTGATAGAATTTTAGAACGAATGCCTCGCGATATTCGAATTCGAGGAGTTCGAGTGCGAGGTTAAGAATATGAAGCAGATCATCCCGTTCAAGCCGTTCATCGGTCGCTGCCGCGAGTTCGAGATCGTCGAGCGAGAGCGGCGCTTTTGTATCCCGTTTCCAATTCAGGCAGAGGTTCCGCGCGACCCGAAGAATGAACCCACCGGGATTCGTAACGAGCAAGTCCTGGCTGGCAGCCGAATAAAATTTTAGGAACACCTCCTGTAGCAGGTCCTGGCTTGCCGCAGTATCACCAGTCATCCGGAGCAACAACGCATACGTACGCTGAGCATACCGGCCATACAATTCACTAAAGGCTGCCTCGGCTTCGCGGCGGGAGCCTCGAAGGTCGTTTGCCAATTCCTGATCGGTCCTTTGGGATGAGCGTTTCACGATCTATGGGATTCAAGCAACAGTGTTCCGCTCGTCGCGGCTATTACAAAGACACAACTGCAGTAGAAATGTCTCAGGCATTTCGAGAATCATCAACCAAGGAGTCCGTGGGATTTCTCCCGTTCAGAGTAAGGACAGTCTACAATAGTGAATCGAAAGGCATACCTGGGACTTGACAAAAACAGAAAAGCCGCTAAGTGCTTGGCACCTAACGGCTTATGCTGCCTCGCCAGGACTCGAACCTGGAATCTACTGCTCCAGAGGCAGCCGCCATACCATTAGGCCACGAGGCAATGCACGGCCCTAACAGGTTTCCATCATTGGAGGTTTCGTCAGAGTTATTTCCAGCAACGATCGAGAAAATCGGTGGAAAAGTAAAAATCCAATTGCAGTGCATGGCGCAGTGAGCCGAGCGCAATCGCTTGGGATCGTGCATTTTCCGCAGCAGCCGCATTGTATGAGCCGACGATATTTCCCAAATAGAATGGAAGTGCGATCGAACTCACCAGAATACCGGATCCAGTATTATGGTTTTTAAACAGCGAGTAAATTCCCCATCCGAGCAGACCGTTAAAGGTCAGTGCGGAAATGCCTTCGCCGAATCGTCCCGCATAGACGTATCCCGATCCTGGCAGAACAGCCCCCATAATACCAGCCAGCGTTGGCGATTTATGGCCGCTGTTCCGAACGCTCATAACATAATCGGTCGAAGACGGAACAGCTGCAGCAGCACTATCATACTGCTCCTCTTTTGTCAACGCATACGCCGCAAGGTTCGAATACATCTGAGATTTGTGTGAAGCATCTCGACAACGGCCGGCATTCCAGGCGTCGAGATCTTCTGCATCTGCAATGAGATAATCCACAAGGAACGCATTGCGCTGTCGGACGGAATCAAGGGTGTTGGGAATTACCTGATCGATAGCCGCTCGAGCTTTCTTGAGAGATTGTTGTCGCAAATAATCGATTGCAACCAGGGCATTCGCATAGTTCGAGAGTGTACTATTTTCGGAGTTTGACTGCAATCGCTTGAGTTCGATGATCGAGAAATCAAACTCTTGCTCGAAGTATAAGGAATAAGCAAATCGAAGAGGTATTAGCACTGCAGTATCGGTCAATCGCGGAATGGACCGGTTGTGCGCATTGAGTCCGAGTTTCCACATTCCACCCTGACCAAAGACGTAATTCTTTTCCGGCGGATCGTAGAAGAGCTGACCATCATAAGGATAATCACTTCGGCTGGCATGGGTGCCACAGCGCATTAGGCGGTCGGCCGCGAGCATCGTCCCGACGAATGGTCCGTATTGCGCCACTGCTTCCCTGGCAAATTGCGAGCAACTTGGCTCGAACTGACATTTACTCGTGGGTTGACGGATCGGCGAGAGAACGTGCTGGTAAAAGTCAAGCGCCAGTTCGGCCGTCGAGGAAAGATAGGATTGATCACTCCGGTTCTGATTCTGTCCTCTCGCAGCACCCGAGGCAAGAAGAATTAGAATGAAGAAGACCGGGCGCAAGCCGGGCTTGGGATTCGGATTGAACATTAGCAGTCGACGGGCGATAAGTACGTGTAACAACCAAAAAATCCGCATCTCCCTTTCCGTGGAGAGCGGATTTCCTGGAATTGGAAAATGCTTACTGCCAGTTGATGTCGATCGACGCGAGGCGCTCACCCTCTGGAGAATTCACCGTCAGGTGACCGAAATTCTCGTTGACCGGCACTTCCAGCATTCCCGTTCCACGCTCGAGCGTTACGTTAATGTGGTCGGGATCGACATCGTACGCAGAGCCCGTGATTAAATCAACGGCACCACCCGGAATCCCGCCGCAAATCAAGTTGCCCCAGAACCACCCGGTGATACTCTTATCGGTAGTCACCTTCGCCGTACGATAGTTATCGAGCTTGACTTCAATGACATGTTCCTTGCCGCGCGTAAGTTTTGTCGTGGCCGAACCTGTGCCGGCAAGTTCACCATCAATATAGATTTTGGCTTGCTCAGGCGTCGCGCGAACATTTACCTCTTGCTTGCTCCCATTGACAATCGTCGAGCACGAGTTGAAAGCGAGTGCCGACATCAAGACTAAGACGGACAATTTGATTTTCATCGATATTCGGTTTAACAGGGTTGAAAGAACAATAGGGATTGGAGACCCTCGAACTGGGAAACACAAATATAACACGTGTTCCGGCACAACACAAACAAACGAATGATTTTAGTGGCCCGTCCATCAAAACCGCACTGCCAGTGAACCATAGATTGTGGTAATGCCCCAATATGAACTCGCCACGTTTTTGGCATCCACGGAGTAGATCTGCGAAAGCGGGAGATCGGCCGTGATACTCGGTGCAACCTGCAGTCCAAGCAATGCAAAGTCATATCCCGCCGAAATATGAGCCGAGTATCTCATGTTCGCGGAATTCTCTAAAGGACCATTTTGCCAGACTGAATCAATAGTAGCGTTGTACTTCCGTTGATAAAAATGGCTCGAAACCATATAGGCTGCAGAAGGAGCAGCCTGAACAAACACCCCGACAACGGGGATTGTATACCTCACATACGGCTCGAACGTAATGTAAGTCTGACTGATATTCGCGCTGTCGCGAATGGAAAATGACGGATCATTCGGATTCGTCCAGGTATGAGCGGATTCAAATTGCTTATAATCGACACCAGGCATGACGCCGATCGAAAGTCCGAATAGCGAAATCACATCATACGAAACAGCACCCCGCACGGCGTAACCGGAACCATCGGAATAAGGACACGCGCATGGAGCGGTGAACGTACCGCCCTGAATATCATAGCCGACACCGGCTTCGACGCCCCACTGGGCACGAGAAGCGTATGGAGCAATGACGAGGAGTACCGCAATCACCGCATAATGTCTAAATATCATAAACCGACGAGACTTGTGAGTGGAAGAGCGCTCCTACAAACCAAATTTCAGCGCGATTGTGCCATAGACCGAAGAAATCTTCCACCCACTCGCGTTCAAAGATCGGACATTCGTAAGCGGAGCATCATACGTGATCATCGGCGCAAGAATTGATCGGCTGATTGGAATCTCATATCCTGCCGAAATGAACGCAGCTACGCGCAACTGGCTTGCATCTGCAATGTCGCCATTGGCTGTGGTCTCTTTTCGTGATCCATCGGGGAGCGAGATGTTGTTGTAGGTTGTCCCGTTCATCGTCACCGTTGATGTTGTGATCGCCCGCGTCTCCGTCAACTCGCTCGAAACCAAATCGGACACGCTTGCGCCGAGCTGAAAGAAGAGACCTAGTCCCGGAAGCTTGTAGCCAAGGTACGGCGAGAGCGTCAGATAGCCTGCCGAGACGTCGAGCGTGTGCTCAATCGGAATCCGGCCCGCGTTGTCTGGCGATTGGAAAACGACAGAATCCTGAAAGATGCCTGAGCTGCTCGTCTTCTTATAATCCAGCCGAGCCTTCATGCCCGCTCGCACCCCCGAAAACATTGGCATCTCAAAGAAGAGTGCACCCGTAAAGCCGGTACCGGTTCCGTTGCCTGGAATGCAGCCACAAGAATCCTTGATAGCGCCGGACTGCATGTGTCGGCCGATACCGAACTCGAGTCCGATCTGGTTCTGAGCGAGAACGTTCATTGGCTGGAAAATCAGAACAGAAATAGCTGCGAAGCAGAATCGAAGCGTCATAATGCTCGATGTTAGTGATGACCAATCGACATTACAAACCAAATTTCAGCATGACCGTGCCGTAGATCGAGGAAATTTTCCAGTTCGTCGCAGTGACATCGCGGACGGTTGAGAGCGGGAGATCGTAGGTCACCATCGGCGCAACTCCAAATCCAAAAACATCCACCACATAATAACCGATTGACATCTGCGCGGCGACGCGTAACTTGTTCGCATCTTGGATTGGACCATCACTGAGCGTCTCGGTGGTCGCCCCGTTTTGAAACCTCATGTCGGGAATTGTGTGACCGTTCACGGTAAGAGATGTTGTAGCCAACTGCCGCGTTTCTTTGAACGTACTCGACTGAAGGTCGGACACAGTGGTCCCAAGTTGCAGGAATAACGGGATACCCGGAATGAAGTAGCTCAGGTATGGCATGAAGGTGATGTAAGTAATCGACACATCGAGTACCCGATTAATCGGCATTTGCATCACAGTATCCGTCCCGCTCCCAGACGCCTGGATGATAGCTGGTTCGGTGATTGCGATGGAGCCGTGTGTCCTTTTGAATTCGAGTCCACTCTTGACACCACCTCTGATCCCAAAGAAGAGCGGCGCTTCGTATGAAACCGCTCCCCTAAAGCCAGTACCGCTACCATCCGCGAAGGAACAGCCGCATGCCGCATCCACTTCACCGCTTTGCGTGTCTCGACCGACACCGAATTCAAAACCGATCTGAGACTGAGCGCGAAGTCCGGGACTCGCGACAGTTAACAACAGGGATATCAAAGCAACTCTTCGCATCATGTGACTATCCTCCGTGCGTGTGGACATTACCCTACCAAATAACACAAATAGGACATCAGAGTTACGCTGCACTTCAACCAGCATTAAGATTTAGCACACCTACATCTTCGAGATCGAATACTGGCAAGACTATTCGAGCAATGCCCTCACGCCATCGCTGCAACCATGAGATTTTGCAACATCGAGTGGGGTTTCTGCTTTCATGTTTTTCACATTCTTGATTGCTCCATGCTTAACCAAAAGAGTGATCATCGCTGAATCGCAGAACTTCGCAGCATCGAAATGCGGGGTTCCGCCCCATTTATCCGGCACGTTCGGTGAGGCTCCATGATACAGCAGATAGATAATAATCTCCATGAACTTCGCATGTCTAGCATTGCCAGAAGAATCTTGCCAAAGCGATAAATCAGCAGCCGCCTGAAGTTGGCGGTTTGAATTGCCTTCGTAGTAGATTACAGCGTCGTAAAACGGCGTAAAGCCCACGCTGTCCTTCAAATTTGGGTCCGCCCCACTTTCAACAAGATGTTTGATTGCACTTAGATTTCCATCGCTGACGGCGAGATGGAGAGGTGAATCGCCCAATAAGTTGCGATTCTCAGTCGAATCGCGTGCATTTTTGACTCCATTGCATGCCGAGAAAATGAGACATGACGTTATCAAATAAGATAGGACCTGCATAATCTTAGAAGAATGGACCATCTTCGGCGAGGTCTTACTTTACTTTCACTTGAACTCTACGCCGCCTTGCGCTCCGCGTTGATATAGAGTGCTGCGCCGCCCTCGACGGTCTCGCGAGTGATCACGACCTTCTCGACGCGATCGTTCTCGGGCAAGTGGAACATGATATCCATGAGGCAAGCCTCCATGATGGAGCGCAAGGAGCGCGCGCCGCTACCGCGCTCCATGGCGCGGTCGATGATCGCCTCCAGCGCCGGACGATCGAACTCGAGCTCGACGCCTTCCATCGCGAAGAGCTTGCGGTATTGCTTGACGAGCGCATTGCGCGGCTCGGTGAGCACGCGGAACATGGCATCGCGCGAGAGACCATTCAGCGGTGCGAGTACTGGCAAGCGTCCGATCAGCTCCGGAATAAAGCCAAACTTGAGCAAGTCCTCAGACTGGACGAACTGCAGGAGATCGACAGCCTTCTCGTCGATGCGCGACGGGATCTTCGCGCCGAACCCAATTGGATACTTGTGTATGCGCCGGAGAATGATCTTCTCCAATCCATCGAACGCGCCACCACAGATAAAGAGAATGTGCTTGGTATTGATATGCACGAGCGGCTGCTCGGGATGTTTGCGCCCACCCTTGGGCGGCACGCCGGCGATTGTCCCTTCGAGCAGCTTCAGCAATCCTTGCTGCACGCCTTCGCCGGAGACATCGCGCGTGATGGATGCCGAGTCTTGCTTGCGCGCAATCTTATCCACTTCATCCAAATAAACAATGCCGCGCTCGGCCTTCGCCTGATCGAAATCCGCTGCCTGCAGGAGCGCGCTCAAAATGGATTCGACATCATCACCGACGTATCCTGCTTCGGTCAGCGTCGTCGCATCCGCAATGGCGAACGGCACGTCCAGAATGCGCGCAAGCGTTTGTGCGAGCAGCGTCTTGCCGGTGCCGGTCGGACCGAGCAGCAAGATGTTCGACTTTTCGATCTCGGTATCTTCAAATCCCTCGACGCCGATCAGAGTCTCGGATTCGATCCGCTTATAGTGGTTGTATACAGCGACGGCCAGGGTCCGCTTCGCACGGTCCTGCTCGATGACAAATTCCGAAAGAGCTTTTTCGATCGATCGCGGAGTGAATGTCGCGAGCTGCATCTTGCGCGATGCCTTCTTCTTCGTGTATTGCGGCAGATGCGCGCGCAGCAGCTCGACGTGGTTCGAGGTGCAGATGTCACAAATAAATGCACCTTCGAATGGCGCGCTTATGAGCGTTAGTACCTCCGAGGACGAACGTCCGCAGAACGAACAAAATGCTGGACGCTCATCATCTCCACTGTTGTGCTTCTCTGTCATTTTTTGGTTTCTCTTGGATAATTCTTTCGGATCCACATCTTGAATTTGTCATTCGCGCCGTCGAATGTGCCATTCTCGAACTCGCAAATTGTTTCGGTGCCATGCATCACGCGGACGTGCGCGTCGAGATTGGGCTCGCCGGTGAATTCCGGAATCGTAGGCAGCCACTCGACATCTTGTTTTGCTTTCGCAATGGTGTCCTCCACCGATCTTGTCACCTCGCGTATGAGCGCTTCGGCCGAGAACGGCCCGCCCGTCAAGTCGTTTACCATATCAAAGAACGCTTTCGCGTTCCCCGGCTCCCAGTAGGCCTTCGCGAGTTCCGGCCCAACCTTGGGATTATCGACAATGTAGCCGTACTTCGAAAGAAAGTACTCGCGGGTCTGATGCACCGCCATCTCTGCGAGCAAATACCCATGCGTATAGGCCGGAGTATCGAGCGGGTGGGTTATTGAAAGCATGGGCATTGTGCCCGCATTGATCAACATCAGCCGCTGTTCGGTATCGCGGGCAAGTTTCAGGATGTTCTCGCGTGTCAGTTCCGCTTCCGGCATTTCGTACATCGCCTTCTCGAAATAGCTCACCATCGGAATGCGACGGATAACGACAGCTTCGAACGGCTGTTCCATTCGAATGCCCCGCTCGATCAAATCCAATGGCATCGTTTCACCGCTCAGCGACTTGGCATATCGCGTCAGCCAGTCGGCATCATGAAGAATACGGTCGAGAAACATCGACTGCGTCTCCGGATAGGAGTGCGGAGCGGGGTACATCGAGAAGACCGGCGATGGCTGCGTCACATTCGAGTAGTGCGCCGCATGACCACCTTCATGGAACAACACCTGGAGTCCGCGCTCGCCAGCACCAACTTGATTGGGTGTTGCGTGCGAGCAAAAATTGATGCGCGCGGCATTCCATGCCTGGCCATCGAAAAAGCTCGGGACGGGCGCATGCATGAAGCCATTCTCGTACTTACCGTGCCGATCGATGAGATCGAGCGTGAGCTGCGCGTTCCGGAAACGAATGCCGAGCGCCGAAAAGGACCGCACCCATCGCTCCAATGCGGATTCGAACGGCAGATAGGGGTCGCGTTCTTTCGAAAGATCGCCTCTGCGGAAGTGGGAGAAATTCCATGGCTCTCGCGCACTTTCACCATGCGAGCGAACGAGTGCTGCGACCGATCTCGAGGCCGCATCTCGCGTCTTCAGTTCAAAGTCTTCCAACAACTCGAAAATCCTCTGCTTGGAAAGCCCTTCGGAACGCTGCACTTGCATCTCATAGAAATCTTCATAGTCCAGCATTCGCGCCATCCTATTGCGGGCACGGATAATATCGAGAAAGCCATTATCGAGCACGAACTGCTCATAAGTCAACAAGGCGTGGTAGGCCGCCTTTCGCGTCGGCTCATCATCCGAGATTGTCAGGATCGTCGGAAGCTCATTCGACGTGGCACGGACGAATTCACCACTTTTCGGGTCGGTATATCCCCATTCGTACTTCGCGTTTTTCGCTTGAAATTCGTGCTCCAACTTCAGCAAGGTTTCCGAAAACGCGCGTGCCGCAGCATCCTCGATCACAGAGCTTCGGAACATCCGTTGCCAGGACTGGACGAGGTTCCGCTCGCGAGAATCCATTGTCTGAGCTTCGAGATCGGCGAGCATTCTCAGCCAGGCCGGATCTTCGGAGAACTGCTGAAAGGCAAGGTCAGCCATGGTCAGTTGTTCCTGACTCTTATCGGGATCCGAGCCCAATCGCATTTTGGTCTCCCAAAACAGATCGTTCGAGAGCGTATGGTGACCCAGAAACTGCTTTGTAAGACTCTGTAAGGCGCTGGCAACTTCTGACATAATAGTGCGTTCGGAATTGAGATTGAGGAATTACGGAACCCCTATCCCCAATTCTTAATTCTGCACTATCCAATCATAATTATCATGCTCACAACGATCCAATCCCTCCCCGATTCCTCGCGCATTTGGATTTTCCCGGCCGACCGAAAGCTGACAGCGTCAGAATCATCAGAACTGTTGGCACTTATCGATGCGTATCTCGCCAACTGGAAAGCGCATGAAGTGCCGGTGCAGGCCGCCCGCGATTTGCGATATGACCAGTTTCTGGTCATCGCGGCCGATCCGCAAGTGACAGCCCCAAGCGGCTGCTCGATCGACGATTTGACGCGCGCCATCAAAGCGCTCTCGGCCAAGTTCGGTGTCGATTTCTTCAGCGCCCTGAAAGTGTTTTATAAGGAAGGCGACGAAGTCCGCGTCGCGAGCCGTAGTGGATTCAAGTCCACTGCGAATCCGGATACGATCGTCTTCGATAATTCGATCACCACACTCGGTGCCCTGCGTGCCGGCAAGTGGGAGTTACCAGCAAGTGAGAGCTGGCACAAAGCATTGCTGAACCTCATTCCCGCATAGCCATTTCGCTCTATGGATATCGATCAGGTTTACCGGATTGCATTTGAAGCGTTCACGAATGCGCTCGACCAAAAACTGACGACGCCGGATACCGACGTTGCAATCGCGCCAAAGTTTTACCACGGGACGTTGGTGTTACAACCTAAAGACACTTCACTGCAAGCCAAAGAAGTCGATCTCGAAGTCTTCTTCAAGAAGATCGTCTCGCTCCGCAACAACCTTCGCGTGCTCGAACAGAAGATCAATAGCAGCAAGCTCGAAGAAGGCGAGAAGGTCGAACTGGAGGGCTATGTCACACGCTGTTATGGGAGCCTGACGACGTTCAACGTGCTATTTCAAGATCAAGCAGAGAGGTTCGTGGGTTCCAAGTCCGATTCATGATTGAGCACGGGAATGAAGGTTCGTGCGTCCCTGCTGATTCTCATCATTTCGCTGGCCGGTTGCTCTGCGACTCATAAGCCTTGGACAATCTTCAGAGCGTGGCACGGCGCAATGGTGACGCTTAGCGATCCGCATCTCAATGAGTCCATCACCGAGCCGATTGAAAAATTCGGTTACTTGAACCTGACACTCAGCAGGGATAGTACCTTCGAGTTCAGTCTCGGCGTTTTGAAGGATGTGGTCCTTGCACGAAATGTATTTGGCGTCGAAGGCAATGTCGTGTTATTGAAGGCCGTTTACAAATCGGAGCGTTTCGGAAAGCTACGGCTTCAAGATTCAAGCTTAATACTATCCTCGCCCGAAGGTGTTATCTTTGTGAGTCAGGACTCAGTCCACTCGGAGCTTCATCTTCGCTACACCGACCGGGAGCATCGAAAGTGGCTCTGCACTTTAGCCGCAAAGGAATAGATCATGAAATACCGCCTTCCCGCACTTGCCCTCACGATTGGCATTGCGGTGTCACTCTTTTCGAGCTGCAAAACAAGTTCTACGTCGCCAGCTGTGAACGTTGATACCACGGGCTTTGACGCGCGCGGAAGCGATTATTTTCCCGTGAGCGCAACGGACATCGTGTCCGCCCACTTTCGCGGGGCCGAAAGTCGATTCGACCTGAATGGGAGCCTCATCGAACTCGATAGCATCGATCAGGACCGAACAGCATTCGTGATGGGATCGGCGCAGTTGCTTGGTCTTCCCGGATTTTCCATCGGTGCCTACAACGATCGCGGCAACACCACGAACAGCGGCCGGCCTTCGGCGTATGTTGCTCTGGCAAACGGCAACGTCTATGGCAGCGACAAAGATGCTTCCACTAAAGCTCTCGCATTGCCAAATGCTCTTAGCCTTGGATTTTCCTGGAATCCCGATCCAAACGGCGATCCACGGTACAAAGCATCACTGGCACATTATCTGACGAGCTTTACGAATCACAACGGTAATACGTATCAGAGTGTCATCCAGGTTGAAGGCACCTACACGGATTCGACCTACAGCCTCCAAGGCTCAAGTGCACATATCAACGTGGTGAATGTGGGAGCCACATTCTACTTCGCAAAAGGGATCGGACCAGTAGAGATCAATCTTCATCAATATGACCTTCATGGTTATACAGTTGATGCCGGTGGCATCCATGAATACGAGCGCGACATAATGAATGGAGCTATCTCACGGAATAGATGAGATGATTCTTCCCGCGCAGCTCGAATTATCGCAATCCGTCTAAGACGACCTCGAGTTCTGCTTCTGATTCGCATAGCACTTCCCGTGCTTTTGAACCATCGAATGGTCCGACGATGCCAGCTTGCTCAAGTTCATCGACGATGCGCGCAGCGCGGGAGTAACCTACCTTGAGTCGCCTCTGAAGGAGCGATACGCTTCCCTGCTGGTGCCGAACGATCGTCTTCGCAGCCTCTTCAAACAGTTCGTCGCGCGAGTCCTCTTCATCATCGTAACGGCTGCTACCATCTTCCTTCGTGCGAAGAGATGGGAGTGTCCACGGACGTGAGTAACTGAGTTTGTCGCCCTCCTGCACCGCAATAGCGTCGATGATCGCCTCGACTTCTTCTGTCGAGATAAACGGTGACTGCAACCGGATCGGCTTCGGTGTGCCACTGGGCTGATAGAGCATGTCACCATTGCCGAGCAATTGCTCGGCGCCCATGCCATCGAGAATGGTGCGCGAATCGACGCGCGTCGCGACCTGGAAGGCCATACGCGCTGGGAAATTTGCCTTGATAACTCCAGTGATGACATCCACCGATGGCCGTTGCGTCGCGAGAATCAGATGAATGCCAACGGCGCGCGCCATTTGTGCAATACGACAAATCGGCTCTTCGATCTCGCGCGCGGCGGTAATCATAAGATCGGCTAACTCGTCGATGACAACGACGATATATGGCAAGTGATAGTGTTGCTCTTCCTGTGTGGAGCGCAATCGGCCTTGCGCGACCTTAATGTTGTAATCGGCCAGTGAGCGGACGGCGGCCTTGGCAAGCTTGTCGTAGCGCCGTTCCATTTCAATCTCGACCGCTTTGAGTGCGAGCACTGCATACGCCGGAGTCGTCACAATATCTTCGCCCGCTTCCGGCGAAACGATCAGATAGTGTTTGCGAAGCTTCTTATAGAGTGACAGTTCGATCTTCTTCGGATCGATAATAACGAACTTCACATCGCGCGGAGCTTTCGCATAGAGCAGACTCGCGATGATGCCGTTGACTCCGACGGATTTTCCTGAACCCGTCGCACCGGCAATAAGCAAATGCGGCATCCGGTTTAGATCATCGACATAGACATCACCTGAGATCGTCTTGCCCAAGGCGACCGGCAGGTTCATCTTCGTCTTCTTGAAGCTCTCGCTCTCGAACATCTCGCGAATGCGGACGATCTTCGCGACATCGTTCGGAATCTCAACACCGATGGTGCCCTTGCCCGGAATCGGCGCGATGATACGAATGCCGCGCGCCTTCATTGCAAGCGCGATATCATCCGTCAAATTCTCAACGCGCGAAACCTTTACGCCTTCGGCCGGAGTAAATTCGTACAGCGTAACCACAGGACCCGGCGTGACCGTGATATTCTCAATCTCGACGCCAAAGGTCGCGAGCTTATCGCGCAGAAGAAGTCCCTTCTTCGCCAGCTCTTCATCGTGTGCATCCAAAATATCTCGCGGATCTGCCGGCGTAAGAATATCGATCGGCGGATTCCGGAATTTTGTGAGCAACTCCAGATATGGATTTTCTGGCACGACGGGCTTCTTCCCTTCTTCGAAGAAAAGATCTTCCGATTTGCCAGGCACGATTGCCCCAGCCACAATTGCTGGCGCCGTATCGAGTGGAAGTACCGGCAATCCCTTATCATCGATCACCGAGTGTGGCAACGACTCATTGGAAAGTGTCTTCTCATCACCGAGCAAGACCGCCGCTTCCGACTTCAATCCCTTCTGCTTTGGTGGTGCTGTGAATGGTGAAATAACTTGCTCCGAAGAATCGACATTGCTTGACTCCTCGACTGCCGCTGCTTGCGCGGCCGAAAGCACAGGCCCTTGTGTTGCTGGTAGTGGTGTTGGTGTTGGTACAATCGCAGGACTTGATTCCGGTGGCTGAGGAAGTTCTTCCTCGACTGGTACAGCACCATTTGTCAGGCGGCTGAAATGCACTGACTTGACACCAAGTTTGTCCTGACCGTTGCGGGTGAGTCGTGGAATGGGCGCGCCGTTCTCAACCGGCTTTGGCGCGGGCCGGACCTTCAGCAACGGCTGGCCAGGCGTAAACTGAGGGCGTGGAGGAATCGGGGGAACGGGCATCGCAGCAACCGGCGCCGCTGTGACAGGCATCGCCACAGTTGGCGTGCTGAAGCTCTGACTAACCTGAGATTCAGAACTAACCGGAGTCGCAGAATCCTCAGTAGCGCTCTGTGATCGAGCCGATGCTTCCGGAATCACGACCGGGCTATCGGGTAGCTTCCCCCGCGCGGCAACCGGGGTTGGTTCTGCAACAAGTGATGCAGCAATCGTGGGTGCGACTGGCAATGGCGCGCTTTCGTCCGGCGCATCAGATTCCAACTCAGCCTCAGCCGCTTCTTCTTCCGCCCGACGTTCGGAACGCTCCAGTTGCCGTGCTTCGCGTTTGTCCCAAAACTCGATCAGCTTGCGACGCGTGAACATCACGATTGCCGTCCACCATCCATGCAGGCGCCGGGCCGTCTTTTCGATGTCGAGATCAATCGAAAAAATGAGCATCACCGTGAATGCGGTCGCATAAATAATAAATGCGCCCGTGCCCCCGATGGTACGCGTGAACGCAAGTCCTAAAAATTGGCCGACCGAGCCAAACCACTCACGAGGAATATTGGCAAAGTTCGCGGCCGTGCCCATCGTCGCGCTGAAGAGCACGCCGCTAATGAGAAAGAAGGTGGTTGCAAGTGTCAGCCGCCGCCGCTGCCGGTACGTGAACCGAAAAAACGCGAGCGACCACGCGCCGAAAAAGATAGGATAGAGGATTGCGGCAAATCCGATCGTCTTGTTGATCAGGAAGTTTGCGAGCATCGCGCCGACGAGTCCAAGCTTATTATGGACGAGATCGGCATTCGCACGGATCTGATCGCGTACCGGATCGGGCGCATCGCTTGCGGCCGGTACAAACAACGCCGGTAAGTCACTGATCTTCGTTTCGGATATGGCCGCGTCGTTGCTGGAATAACTTACGATCGCGATCAGCACCAGCACGGCAGCCACAATACAGGCCAGTCCGAGAACCTGCCGCTGCTTGACCATGGAATCGGTCTTCTCGCGTGGCGTTTTCAAGGGCAACGGAAGTTGGTCGGCTCCCGATCGATCGCTGGCTGCATCGGACTTCTTCCTCCGCGGCTTGGAAGACTTTGCACGTGTCTTGGGTGCTGGCTCGTCTGGTTCGACGTCCTGCTGTCTGCGCGCCTCTTCCATCTCACGGACTTCTTCGGAGAGCCGCTTTGGCATAGGCCGGACACCCCGAAGTGTCACAAGATCGCCATCATCCGTTGGCGTTCGATCATCCGGCGGGAAGCCGCGATCGGTTGTCGCGCCAGGCCGCACGGGGGTCTGCCGCTCGGCTGCTTGCCGTTCGGCGGACGCGACCTGCGTGATCGAGCCGCTGCGAGAAATTCGAATGTACGGACTATCGGTGGCAGTGAATTCGTCGGCCATGGGCGTTCACGATGATATCGAGCATGCTTTCGCGCCCACATTGGGGTGCATACGCTATGGCACGGGACCATTGGGGCAAAATGGGCGACGTGGCGTAGTGGGTTTAAAGGGGAGAGAGTGGGAAAAGGTTCTCAATAATGATTCGAAATGAGTATTTTTACACGCATTAAACCGGGCCCACGAGGCTTTGCTCCAATGTTCATTATATCGACCCCAAGACACGATGCCCTACTGGCCCGAACACACAAGCATGACGGACGAGGAGCTGGTCCGGCTTTGCCAACGGAGTGTGGCCGAACGGGACAGCGCGTTTACGGCACTCGTCGTCCGGTATCAGAAACGCATCTATCTCGCCGCTCGAAAGATGGTACGCGGCGATCACGATGAGGCTGATGAGATTGCGCAAGAAACATTTGTAAAGGCATATCAGGCGCTGGCCTCGTTTCGGGGTGATTCCCAATTCTACACGTGGCTCTACCGGATCATGATGAACGGGGTAATCCAGCGCTCCCGCCGCAAGAGCATTCGGGAGTTCGTTCGGATTGATGACATGGATTCGGCTCCTCCATCAGAAGACATCGCGCCCGACCAGGGACTTATCGGCTCGGAGACAACACGTCTTCTCGAAGAGGCCATCGAATTGCTGCCGCCAAAGCAACGAAGAGTCTTTCTCATGCGGTTCTACGATGAACTCCCATACGAAGAGATCGCAAAGATCGTCGGTACATCGGTGGGTGGCCTCAAGGCGAATTATTTCCATGCGGTTCGAAAGATCGGCGAACATCTGAAGGCATCAGGCCAAATTCGTCCGGAATTTCTTGCGGAAGCTCCATCGGATTAAGCTATTCTAACAATTAAACTTACCCTGTATTTAGGCGTCAAACAAGATGAACATGCGAAGGCTCAATAATAACGAATCGGAGATGGAGCGATTGGCGGAGGAAATCCGAAGCCAGGGCATGCCATACGAGCATTCCCAGCCGGATGAACGGTACTGGGCGAACTTTCGTGTACGAGTCATGCAGCGCATCACCGAGAACGAAGAGCGAAAGGCCGCTCGGTGGACAACCATCGCATTGGATTGGATTCAGGACCACATTTTAACGGCAAGTCTTAGCACGGCGGCGGTACTCTTTACAATCTCGCTGGTGCTCATGCTCCAACCTTTCGGGACGAGTGAGTCAAGCCGGCCAAAAATCGTCAGCCCGGAGTTGGCAGTCCAGTCACCAGCCATTCCGCCACCGGCAGAAGCCGCGCCTGATGTGATTACAAATGAGTCACAAGAAGCGCACGCGCCTCATCATCCGAGGATGACGAGGAAGCAACCGCAGGAGATGGCTTCACTGGATGTTACCGCGGAGAATCAAATCGATGCGGCCGATGCCATTGCACCCGTCAGTTTGGAGGAGTTGTCAGACCCGGAACTTGAATCGGTCTTACAGAGTCTCCAGTCGGAGAAATAAATTTTGTCGCGATCGCATCTATCGATAGGTTAGATTATGAAACGCATTCTATTACTCACGATCATCCTTGCTTGCGGGTTCATCCCGCAAAGCAGCACGTTCGCGCAAGCCGCAGATGCACAATCTCCGGCAGAACAGAAGGCCGGGCAACAGGCACGACGCGAGGAGCTCGTGCGAAAGATCGAAGATCTGAAGCACGCGAAATTGACAAATGCATTGGGACTCGATGCTGAAACCGCGCCAAAGTTTTTTGCCATCTATGGACCGGCCGAAAGAGATATTCAGTCGCTTGCACAGCAGCGCAATGCGGAAATGAAAAAGCTCGGTCAGCTTACGAACGGTGCGAAGAGCGACGCCGACGTCGATCCGGAGATTGCGAAACTCCGCGATCTCAATCAGCAAATCGAATCGCGGGCCCAGCAGCTCGATGCCGATCTCAAGGGCGTCCTTTCATCACGTCAGCGGGCACGGCTGCTTGTCTTCGAGCATGAATTCAATCAACGAATTCGCCAGGAAGTTGCACAACACCAGGTAGCGCGCGGCGGCACGGCTCGCGCGTTGCGACAGCAATTACGCCAGGAACGTGTTCGCAATCGCTTACTCCGAAAGCTCGCCAAAGGTAAGGCCGCGGAGCAGAAGTAGTCGTCAGAGCATCAGTCCTAGCACGGCGCCGATCATCGCAAATTGCACAATGTGATAGCCGGCATCGACGAGCCAAAGCTTAAAGCTTCGGTTGCCAAAGATGTAATTGATCCCGAAGCTCGTCGCCGCGACGCCAAAACCAAGGGCGGCCGCCCTGCGGATGGCATGTTCGACGCCGGGATTTGGTCCGACGAGTCGCGCAACAACAGTCGCGGCAATGAAGGCGAGTGCATACGAAAGACCGAATGTGAAAGCAGGGTTGCGATTCTTCTTGTCGAGCCGGGAAATCAAACCCGACTCCCGACCCCAGATCCCGCCAAAGACAGACTGCGAGTACCAGATCCCTCCGATGACGAACGTCGTCATCGCCGCAATTGCGACGGCTATGAAGTTAATGTTGTGGAGCATCTCAAATCAGTAAAGACAGAACAGTGTAAAGAAACCGCCAACTAGCGAAGGCCACTCAAGTATTGCCGATAGCGGTGTTCCGGCATGAAGAAAGATAAATCACTCCTTTGGTAACAAAGTTCACGTTCCACCTGTATCGCTATACAACGAAACAGCTCATGACGAAATTATTCGGTCCATGGAGCGCTCGGATCTCGTCACGATAAAGAATTCTCAAGAAAGAAACACGATGAAAACAATCAAACGCACACTGATGGTATTCTTGGCCGCCGGGTCGCTTGCGATCGGCGCCTATGCAGCGTTCGGCGCGTGGCATCACGGTTCGCCAGACAAGATGATCGATCACATGAAAGCGAAACTTGGCCTGAGCGACGGGCAGGTCTCGCAGATCAAGGCGATCTACGCAAAGAAAGAAGCAACATTCAAAGCCGATCGTGAGGCCATGAAAGCCGCTGCCGATAAATCGGACGCCAAGAAGGCCGCATTCCAAAAGATGCGTGCCGATCGCGAGCAAGTCATGGCGGAAGTCCGGCCAATCCTAACGCCGGAGCAGCAAGCCAAATGGGATGAGTTCAGAGCCAAGCACGAGAAGCGGGGCGAAGAGAAGAAGTAAGACGTGTGGATCGAACGTAAACAAAAAGAGCGGGCTTAGGCCCGCTCTTTTTGCATATGCAAGTTAACGTTTGGTTATCGCTGCCAGGACTCTCCGAAACGTCCGCTGAACTCGGACTTCGAAGCGTAAATGCGCTTCGTTCCGCCGATTGCGCGGAGCCGGTCCTCGGCAACCTGATTGGAGGCTTCCATGGTCGTGATGTCTTTATCTCGCGCCAGAATGAGCACGCGCTTCAGGACATCGTAAATCCCTTCGGCTTGCTTCAGCGCGCGCGGCTGCGAATAGCCCTCAAGCTCGTTGGCAACGTTGATGAGGCCGCCGGCATTGATGACATAGTCCGGTGCGAAGAGAATGCCGCGGTCTTTCAGAGCCTGCGCGTGTTCTTCTTCATGTGCAAGCTGATTGTTCGCCGGTCCGGCAACGATCGCGCACTTGAGTTTCGGAATCGTATCATCGTTCAGGATCGCGCCGAGTGCCGCCGGTGCGAAGATGTCGCACGGAATATCGTAGATCGACTCGGGACTGACGACGGTCGCGCCCGTTTCTTTAGCTACCGCATTTGCCTTGTCGGCGTAAATATCGGTGATGGAAACCTTCGCGCCTTCATCGACACAGTATTTGGCCAGGTACTGCGCAACGTGTCCCGCACCCTGAATAACGATGTGCTTTCCGGCGAGTGAATCATTGCCAAATTTTACGGACGCACACGCCTTGATTCCGACGTAAGTGCCGCGCGCGGTGACAGGTGAGGGATCTCCGGAGCCGCCAAGCTCGACCGGAATGCCAGTCACATATTTCGTCTCCGAGCGAATCCAGACCATTTCGGTGAGCGAGGTGCCAACATCTTCGGCAGTGATGTACCGTCCGCCGAGCCCTTCGACGTAGCGTCCGAAAGCACGGAACATCTGCTCGGTCTTATCCTTGCGCGGATCGCCAATGATGACAGCCTTGCCGCCACCAAGATTAAGTCCGGCAACCGCCGCTTTATAGGTCATCCCGCGCGAGAGGCGGAGCACATCGCGGAGTGCATCGAAATCGCTGGCATAGGTCCACATGCGGGTCCCGCCAAGGGCCGGACCAAGCGTGGTATTGTGGATGCCGATAATAGCTTTCAGCCCCGAACGCTGGTCGTGGCAGAAAACGACCTGCTCATGATCGCGCTTGCCCAGCAAATCGAACAGCCCTTTGAATTCATCCGATCGCTCATACGAGACCGTACCGGGCGTCGTAATGGCCGCAACAACCTGACTGTCGCCGTTTTTGCCTAATCCGTTCGGAGCCACAGAAATCTTTGACTTTGGAGTGAGTAGTTCGGCCATCTCGCGTGTCTAATTGGAAGTTCTATAAGAACAGGAGTGGAGGAATTGTTAAGGGATGATTCTGGCTCACAATGCATACAGGCGAACCCGCACGCATGCCGAATCATCCACGGTGGCGCGTAAACGAGGATGAATGAATGCCCGTTCCACCTTCCGCTGGCCGAAATGGCGCCGATTCCAGAGTCAGGGATCTTGCGATTTCCAGTGCTTTGGCACAGGGGGCAAGATCATCGACGAGAACGAGCGAAAGGTCGGTCTCTTCGAACGACATACGAATGGCATCCTGCGTGATTGGATGCTTCGCTATTGAACCGGAGAGATACAGTGTATATGGCTTTGGTCCTCTCAATACGTTCGAAAACACGATCGAAGAGAGCATGGTAAACAGATCGACTAATTCCTCATAGATGAAGTCCCGGACCCCCTCAAGCGTTGCTGCGGTCTGAAACGCATCACTGGCGATCGATGCAACAAATTCCGGATCGCTCGCCGCGCGTCTGGTGATGGCTGTGCGGTCATCCCGCTCCTCAGGCCCAAGACGCATAGCGATTGCATTTGATAGCGCCGCTCGCGGGTAGATTCCATCTAAGACTCCGATGTATCTTCTGAGCGCACGAAGTCCAATTCGGTATCCACTTCCATCATCCGAAAGCAGCGGCCCCCAGCCTCCGATGCGCCGCACCTGACCATCGTCGGTGCGATAGTAGATAACCGAACCGGTCCCGATAATTAGCAGAATGCCCTCTTCTTCCTCCGGGATGGCGGCCTTCAGGGTTAGCGTCGCGTCCCCTTCGAGGTGCAGCTTCGCATGATGGAAGAATGGAAGAGCCACTAGAGCCGCTTTCAGCGATGCCTGGTCTTCGGTCCGGCTCATGCCTGAGAGTCCTATCGCAACAGTCAGCCGCGTTGCAGAGCCATCCAGACCTGGAAGTTCACTCAGAATCTTTTGGAGATTACTGGCGGAAGCTGCAGCATTGCCATCCCGGACTTTGATCGAGACCGGTCGTTCGTAGTATTGCGGTGATTCATCGCCCTGCTGAACCAGCATTCTCGTGCGCGAGCCGCCGGCTTCTATTCCAATGAATGTGCTGCCCGAACTGGGAGGTGGACGTTTGTTCACTGCGTTCGCATGTTGTTATAATACCGAATGGATTGGCGGCGCCCACCATTTTCAGGCATGACCGCACCACATCCTGGGAGCAAAGATACAAAACTTATTTTCATACACCGTGGTGCGCCCTCATCGCGCATCACTCCACGTTGGTAAACAATCGCTATCGTGTGAGTCTGTGGAACGCTACAAAGCGTTTTAGCACTTTAGCAGTTGCATTTTCGCCGACGGCCTTTTTTATGCTCACAGAGTTTAGCCATGTGTTTGCATTTCTCATTCTGGCGATCTTATTCGTCGCCGGAGGGCTCGTCACGAGCAAATTGCTGAGACCACGGAACCCCAACACGTTTAAGCTCTCCTCATACGAGTGTGGCGAGGACCCGATCGAGGGTCCCTGGATCAAGTTCAACATCCGCTATTACGTCATTGCACTCATTTTCATTTTATTCGATGTTGAAATTGTGTTCCTTTTTCCGTGGGCGCTGGTGCTCAAGCCAATGGGCTGGCTCGCGCTCAGCGAAATGTTCACATTCCTGGGGATCTTGCTGGTCGGTTACATCTATGTATGGGCAATGGGCGATCTTGAATGGGCGCGACCGAAACCATTTGTGGCCCGGTTGAAGGATGTTGTATCAATTACGAATTACGAATGAAGGAGCTATTCGACATCCTTCCCGCTGACGCGGGCGAGCGAGACGGTGCCAGTAGCGTGCTCGTTACGAACAGCGCGACGTTGTTCAGTTGGGCGCGGCTTTCGAGCTTGTGGCAAATGAGCTTTGGGCTTGCCTGCTGCGCCATCGAAATGATGGCGACCAGTGCATCGCATTACGACATGATGCGATTCGGCGTGATTCCGCGACCGAGTCCGCGGCAATCCGATCTGATTATCATCAGCGGCACCGTGACGCTCAAAATGGCCTCGCGCATCAAGATGCTCTACGAGCAAATGGCCGATCCGAAATACGTCATCTCGATGGGTAACTGCTCGAACTGCGGCGGACCGTATTGGGAATATGGCTATCACGTGCTGAAGGGAGTCGATCGAGTCATTCCGGTCGATGTGTATGTGCCGGGCTGCCCGCCTCGGCCCGAAGCGCTGTTGGAGGGGTTGTTACGGTTGCAAGAAAAAATCCGTTCGCGAGAATGACCCAGCAAGAGATCGTCGAACACCTTCGCTCTACCTTCGGTGGCACACTCGGCGCCTGGCGCGAGATGGCCGAGGGCGGTAACTATCAACGCCGGAGTGGATCATATCTCGAAATCGTGGATGTGCGAATCCTACGGGATCTCGCATTCTATCTCCGTGATGAGCCGGGGCTCGATTTCAACAATCTCATGCTGCTTTCCTCGCTCGATAACGGTGATGGGACTCTTTCTGTGGTCTATCATATCGAATCAACACATCTTCACCACCAGCTTGCATTGAAGGTTACTCTGCACGCGGAAGGTGCGCACGTACCATCTGTTACTTCCGTTTGGGCGCACGCCAACTGGCAGGAGCGCGAGGCTTGGGACATGATGGGCATTCGGTTCGAGGGACATCCCGATCATCGCCGCATTCTGCTCGATGAGGATTATCCCGGCCATCCGCTCCGCAAGGATTTCAAAGAGCCGGATTTTTATCACGGTATGAAGGTACCGTATTGAGTGACGAGTAACAAGTACAGAGTGAATGCCTGAACTTCTCGAGCGACGCGCACTTATTTCTTCCTCCTCTTCAAAGAGGGGGCAGGGCGTGGCTGATCCAAATCGTCTGCGTACGGAGGAGATGGTACTGAACATGGGGCCGCAGCATCCTTCGACACACGGTGTGCTCCGGTTGGAAGTCGTGCTCGATGGTGAGGTCGTCGTCGATGTAATCCCGCACCTCGGGTATTTGCATCGCTGCTTCGAGAAGCACGCGGAGCACATGACCTATCCGCAGGTCATTCCGTATGTCGACCGGATGGACTACATCGCTGCCATGTCGGGCGAGCATGGCTACGTCGTTGCGGTCGAGCGCATGATGAATATCGAGGTGCCGGAGAAAGTCGAGTACATCCGCGTGCTCTTCGCAGAACTTCAGCGCATCGCATCGCACTTGATTGCGATCGGTACGTATGGCCTCGATGCCGGTGCCTTCACGCCTTTCCTCTACTGCTTTCGCGACCGCGAGACTATTCTTGAAATGTTCGAGAAAACGTGCGGCGCGCGCTTCCTCTATAATTACATGTGGGTCGGTGGCGTCTCACAAGATCTGCATAAGGACGTGTTGCCGATGTGCCGCGAGTTCGTCAAAGTAAATCGCAAGACGCACACGGAGATCAATGAACTGCTGACGTTCAATCATATTTTCGTCCAGCGCACCGCAGGAATCGGCGTGCTCGATCCGCAGGTTGCCGTGAATGCCGGAGCATCGGGGCCGATGCTTCGTTCGACCGGTGTCAAGTGGGACGTCCGAAAGAACGACCCCTATTCAATCTACGATCGATTCGATTTCGAGATTGCCGTTGGCTCGGACACGTTAGCCACGCTTGGCGATGCCTTCAATCGCCATTGGGTGCGAATGCTTGAATGGGAGCAGTCGCTGAATATCATCGAGCAGATTTTGGAGCAGTATCCCGAGAACGATGCGACTGATGTTCAGTCCGCTATCCCGAGACGGCTGAAGCCACCGGTCGGTGAAATATACTCGCGTACTGAAACCCCGCGGGGTGAGTTGGGATACTACATTGTTTCGCGAGGTGATGTGAAGCCCTGGCGCGTGAAAGTCCGCTCGCCAGCCTTTGCGAATTTGAGCATTTTACCGATCATCTCACGGGGCTATTTGGTCGCCGATCTTGTCGTGATTTTGGGGTCGATCGATATTGTGCTCGGGGAGGTGGACCGGTAGAGAATAGCGTTTTAGTGACCTGACTACGAATACTCCACTGAAATTCCTTCATGGACAAGTTCCAGCTCCTCGATCGCAATTTCGCTATCGGAGGAAAACAGAAATGGACCCGAGTAACGAACGGGAAATGCATCGTGCAGCGTCCATACTACCGCCGGAGCATGCTCATCGTCCAATAACTTGATGACCACGTCGCGACGCTCGATCGATCCCATCGTTTTTGTATTGATCCATTGGAAGAACTCGTTATCACCTTTGATAATGCCGCGTTTGAGAATCACATTGCTGAACTTCCGGAGTCCCGGCATTTTCTTCATCGAGTCTTCGGGCGAAGATCCATCGCGGACCGCGACGGCATCGATCAGAATGTCGAGTCCTTTAACTTCCAAAAAACCCGTTCGACTTCCGCCCCACTCGACACTGAAATGATACGCTGGTAAAGGATAAGTCGCCATAGTGCGCCTCGTTAAGAAATAAATCAGAATGACAAAGATCCCGAATAATATCAGGAAGAGAACCGCGATGGAGAGCCAGATGATTTGCATAATCGTGCAAATGACACCACAAAAATACGACGGCAAAAGATCTTCCCACTAAGATGGTGCATAATAACCTTTCATTGCGTCCACACGTTTAGTGTCCATCCATGTTCGATTTCATCTACGAATTCGTCGCCAATATAATTGGTCAAAGCATGGCGTCGCTTGCACTGACGACGCTGGTCTATTGCGCCGTTCCGCTCCTGTTCATTCTGGTCTACGGTCTCATCGCGATCTTAGGTGAGATGAAGATTTCCGCGTGGGTGCAGGACCGTTTGGGACCCATGCGCACTGGTCCGAAAGGCACGCTGCAACCGATTGCTGACATCCTGAAGCTGCTACAGAAAGAAGATACGATGCCGCTCGTAGCGGACAAAGCGATGTACCGGCTCGCGCCGTGGATGATCTTTCTGGCGAGCTACGCGGCATTCGCGGCGCTGCCATTTTCAGTGGCGTATGTTGGCGCGCGTTTGAACACGGGCATTTTTTACTTCATCAGCATCGGCTCGCTCGCGGTGATCTCCATTCTGATGGCCGGCTGGGGATCGAACAATAAGTATTCGATGCTCGGGGCGATGCGTTCTGTCGCTCAAATCATCTCATATGAGATTCCGGTCGCGCTCGCGATCCTCACGATCGTCGTGGTAGCCGGCTCGATGGATTTGCAGACGATCACGAATTTGCAGGCCGGTGGTATTCAAAACTGGTTTCTCTTTGGTGGGCCGAAGCACCTGCCCGGCTTTGGCGGCATGTCGAACCTCGCGCTGATCCCAGTCATGCTCATTGCGTTCGCGGTCTATTTCGTCGGCTCGCTGGCCGAGACGAACCGCGTGCCATTCGATGTGCCTGAAGCCGAATCGGAACTTGTCGCCGGCTATCACACCGAGTATAGCGGTATGAAGTTTGCACTGTTCTTCCTTGCGGAGTATGCGAGCATGTTTGCCGTCGGCGCGGTCGCATCGGTCTTATTCCTGGGTGGCTGGCAATCGCCATTCGGTGGATCGAGCATCGTGGGCGATGCGAACGGACCACTCATCGGATTCGGGTGGTTCGTGCTCAAGGGACTCAGTTTCGTCTTCGTTCAGATCTGGATTCGCTGGACGCTGCCCCGCTTGCGCGTAGATCAGGTCATGCATATTTGCTGGAAGGTGTTGATTCCGTTTAGTCTTGTTGCTGTTCTTGCTGCGAGTACACTTAGCGTTGTTCTTCAATGACGCAACACGGTATGCGACGGCGACGACTCATCTACACCTTGCTCTTCTTCTTCGGGACCGTCCTCGCCGCTGTTGGATGGATCGCGGAGTGGAAACACCTGGATGATTTGTTTCCACTTCTCACTCATACCGCCATCATTGCTGGCGCGGGACACCTTCTGCAAGTCATTGGGGCATTTGGAAGTTTGGTGACGCCGGACCGCATCTTTGAAGATGTGTGAGGAAAAGTCGCCACAGCATCGTCGTTAGTTATTTCTTGTGACAAAATACTTCTCAGATATCTGGCGAGCTCTTCTGACGGCCTCCGAAGGCCTTCGGATCGCCATCCTTGCTGTAACGAACTAATCCCATTGCCGAAACATTTTAGTTTATGATGAATGGATCTGAGCATTTTACCATCGACTTGCCGGCTTCCGAGGCGGCGTTTATTCGCTCGTTTGCCGAACGGACGAAGATGAAGGTCGATGATGTCTTCGATTACCTCGTTCGCACGCTTCGTCATGCCACCGATCGGGACATCGATCCTATGATCCAATCATGGGCGGGCATTTTGCCGCCGGATAGTGACCTCGAGGCTCTGCGCATGCAATCCTTGACGGAGAAGTTCCTCCAGCATGGTCGCAACGATTGACCTGAACGTCATTCTCGACATCTACCTGCTTCGGGGTGACTTCGATTCCTCGATGGCGGTGCTCAGTCTTTGCCGAAGATGGAAGGTGTCCGGCAACATTCCCTCTCACGCTGCTCCCACGATTTATTATATTCTGAAGAAGTCGCTTGGAATCTCGAAAGCGCGGGAGCTATCGGGGCAACTTTTGGATGTACTCGAAATTGTGCCGGTGAACAAGGCAATGCTGACAGAGGCTCGGAATAGCGCGATCGCAGATTTTGAAGATGCTATCGTCGAGGCAGCGGCCCATGCTGCTTCTTCCACGTTTATCATAACGAGCAACGTAAGGGACTTCGCGTCTGGCAGAATCCCCGCCATAACATCATCGGAGTTTCTTCTCCAATTTTCATAAAGGCTCCGGCCCTTACGGATTGCTCCTCTCCTGAGGCGTGTTCAGGCTTTCCGCCATTTTCAAACTCCGTGGGAAAATACTTCACTGACATTTCGCGTGCACTGCTGACGGCCTCCGAGGGCCTTCGGATCACGATTCGTCACCTTCTGCGAAAGAAGGTCACGCGCCAGTATCCTGCGCCGCGCGATGCCTACGTGCTGCCCGAACGAGCGCGCAACAGGTTGTACGTCAATATGGACGATTGCATAGGCTGCGATAAATGCGCGCGCGCCTGTCCGGTCGATTGCATCGAAATCGACACAGTAAAGTCCGTACCGGGCGAAGATCTTGGCATTACCACCCGCAATGCGAAGAAGAAATCGCTGTGGGTTACGCGGTTCGATATCGACATGGCCAAGTGCTGCTATTGCTCGCTGTGTGTGTGGCCGTGTCCGACGGAGTGTATCGTGATGACCGAAGTGTTTGAGTTCGCCGAGGACAAGCGCGAGAACCTGATCTATCACTTTGCCACGATGGACAAATCGGAAGCCGAAGAGCACACCGCAAACTGGAAGAAGTGGGAGGTTGAAGCCAACGCGCTTCGTGCCAAACAAGCGGCGGAGCGCGCAGCAAAAGTGGCCGAGCAACAGCAAGCCTCCGGAGGGACCGTGAAACCACCGTTCGTAGCCAAACCCGGAATGAAGCCTCCGCCATTTAAGGCGCCGGGAGCCGGGCCCGGGAGCGGCGACGACCACAATAAATAATGCCAGGACTCTTCGACATATTTTTTTATCTGTTTGCAATCGCGATCGTCACGAGTGCGGTGCTGGTCGCGTTCTCGCGCAATATCGTCCATGCCGCATTTTCGCTGTTATTTACATTTTTCGGAATTGCGGGCATTTATGTTATCCTGAGTGCGGATTTCATTGCCATCGCCCAACTCCTGATTTATGTTGGCGGTATCCTCGTGCTTCTTGTCTTTGGCGTGATGCTTACGAACCGCGTTTCAAACATTGACATTCGCGCGGCAGTACGATCGCGCATCCCCGCGTTAATTTTGTGCGGCGCGCTCCTCTTTCTGATCGCCTCGCTTACGATCTCGGGCCATTGGATCCGATACGATCAACCACCGTGGAACCGCAGCCCATGGAGTCACGATGCCGTTCAGCAGGTGACATCACAAGTGCAGGGCACGCCCCGCGAAATCCTGGACAAGAACGGGAGCGAGGGCACCGCCTCAGAAATCGGCAAGCTCGCAATGACCGATTATGTTCTGCCATTCGAGTTAGTCTCCGTCGTGCTGCTTGTTGCACTTATCGGCGCGGCCACGATTGCGCGTCAAGACAAATCCGTTTCGTCCACTATACCGAGGAAGGAAACCGCATGATCCCAGTAGGCCTTCCCCACTTTCTTGTACTCAGCGCGATTCTTCTCGTGCTTGGGATCTTCACGATGCTGACTCGGAAGAATGCCATCGCCGTGCTCATGGGTATCGAACTGATCCTGAATGCCGCCAATATCAATTTCGTGGCATTCACGCGGTACGGTGCAATTAACTTCGGCGGACAGATGGCGGCAATGTTCGTGATCGTGATCGCCGCATGCGAAGCGGCGGTTGCGCTCGCCATTGTGCTAAATCTCTATCGCCGGTCGCAGACGATCAACGTTAACGAAGCGAACAAACTGCACGACTGATATTCGCGACACGCTCCATGGACCAACTGCTACTTCTTGCACTCGTCGCGCTCGGGCTTCCGCTGCTCTCGTTCGTGTTAGTCATATTCAATCAGCGAGCGCTCGATCAACGAGCGCACCTCATTTCCATACCGGCAGTTGCGTTTAGTTTTGGACTCTCCTTATATATCGCGTGGCTCAAACTTCAGACGGGTGCCGCTGCCCTTGGGCCCTATGAGTGGAGTATAGATTGGATTCGATTTGGCATCATTCCGGGATTCGGTCCGCTGACAATTCCAGCCAGCGTGCTTATCGATAATATCACCGCGATCATGATGGTCGTAGTTACCGGCATCAGCGTCCTTGTCCATGTATTCTCGATCGGGTACATGCGGAGCGACGAGCGATATGCGCGGTATTACGCCTTCCTTGGCATTTTTACATTCGCCATGCTTGGCCTCGTCCTATCGAGCAATCTGTTCATGCTCTATGGCGCATGGGAATTGGTTGGCTTTTCAAGTTGGGCGCTGATCGCTCATTGGTACGAACGACCTGCTCCACAATACGCAGCGAACAAGGCATTCATCACGAATCGCATTGGCGATGCGGTGCTGTTCACAGGGATTCTACTCCTCGATGGAGAATTTCATACGTTCAACCTGCGTGAGATCTTTGGCCTTGTCGGACAAGGACTCCCGATCACGTTCAGCCTTCTTGGTTTTTCTCCGGAGACCACACTCACGATCGCCGGTCTGCTGCTCTTTGGTGGCGCAATTGCGAAGAGCGCACAATTTCCATTGCACGTGTGGTTGCCGGACGCCATGGAAGGTCCAACGCCGATCAGCGCACTGATTCATGCCGCCACGATGGTCGCTGCCGGCGTCTATTTAATGGCCCGTATTTTTCCGATCCTGACCGCGGATGCCATGCTGGTCGTCGCATGTACCGGGGCATTTACTAGTGTGCTTGCAGCAACGATTGCGCTCACGCAGACAGACATCAAGCGCGTACTTGCGTATTCCACGGTTTCGCAACTTGGGCTGATGATGATGGCCATCGGAGCCGGCGCGGTTAGCGCAGGCATTTTCCATCTCGTTACCCACGCTGCCTTCAAGGCATGCTTGTTCCTTGGCGCAGGCTCCGTGATTCATGCGGTCCATCGGGCACAGCACGAAACGAACGATCACGAATGGGATGCGCAGGACATTCGCACGCTCGGAGGTCTGCGAAAGAAAATGCCGCTGACAGCATACTCGTTTGTGGTCGCAACGCTTGCCGTCACTGGCCTCCCGTTCCTGGCCGGCATGATGTCAAAGGATGAGATCCTATCTGGAACGCTTGCATACGGCGAACTACAAGGCGGAATTGCCATGGCCTTGCCCGTGATCGGTTTCATCGTCACAATATTGACAGCAGCCTATATGTGGCGGCTAACCTTCCTGACGTTTTTTGGACCGCCCGCGCGCCGCACTCTGTACGATCGCATTCGCGAATCACCGCTGGTCATGACAGCCCCGCTGTTACTGCTCGCCGCCGCATCCTTGTGGATCTGGTACTCGATCAATCCATTCAATCCGGAGACTGGCCGGTTTCTCACGAAGTGGGTTAAGACGACCGTGCAAGTCATTCCCCCACAAACGGCGCCGCCGTTCCGAACTGGATTAAATGTGACTCCTCACTCGGAGCCGTTCGGGTTCGCGATCGCACCGTCCGCAACAAGCGTGCTGGAATCGCCAATGCCGCATCAACTTGCGCTTAGTGAGAAGTCGCGGTCGCTGACGCCGCTCTCCATGTGGCTCGCACTCGGCTCCGCCGTAACGGGGTTACTGCTCGCGTTGTGGCTCTATCTACTTCGCTCCAAACGAACCCCGAGCAAGCCGCGAAGCCGCACGCTCGGAATTCTTCATGAAATTGTTTTTCGAGGATATTATATCGATTCGGTCTACAATTTTGCAGTGGTCGGCACCGTTCTGCTAAGCTCGCGCATTGTAGCATGGGCAGACGAAGCGGTCATAGATGGCGTGGTGAATGCAACTGCCCGCATGACTGTTATCCTCTCGCGAATTTTGGGTTATTTCGACCGGTTTGTCGTGGATGGCATAGTAACCTTCGCGGGTGCAGCCATGCAGTTCTTAGGGCTGATGATCCGCTCGCTGCAATCCGGCAGAATTCAAACCTACCTCGCGTGGGTTGTTGCATCTGTAATTGCGATCTTCATAGTCATTCGATACGTTGTTCTTGCGCTGCCATAAAGGCTTTCCGTATATCTTATTTGATACCGATATGAAGCAGAGTATCCTCGCCGTTCTTGTTCTTTCTATCGCATCCATTGCTGCGGTTGGACGTGACCGACACCCCTCGAGCGCAGCACCTGTGGTTACAACGCCGTATGCGCCTGGCATAATCTATATCAAGCTGCGGCCGGGCTCGAAAGCTTTGGAGGGATATACCCACGTTGGAATCGTGCCGCAATCAACCGGTGTGGCGAGCGCCTTCACGCACATACTCGATCAGCTTCATGCGACGGCCACGCTTCCGTTCGATGCCGAGGCGCCGAACGATGCAATCACCCACAATCTCGGAATCGACCGAATGTATGTTGTCTATTATACAAACCGAGCGATCGACCCAAGAGCAGCGCTGACCATGCTCGAAAGCACTGGCCAGGTCGAGTGTGGTTCGGTGCGATACTTATTCCCGCTATCGAAGACACCGAACGACCAATATATCTCGCAGCAATATGCATTGAACAAGATGCACTTGTTCAGCGCGTGGGACATAACAACGGGCGATAACACGGTGCTCATCGCGGATGTGGATGATGGATTCAATATGCTGCACGAAGATCTGATGAACGCCATCAAGCTTGGTTACGATGTGGTTGGAAAGGTCAATGCCTCCGCTGGTGAGCCGTTCCAGCCGGATAACGACCCGAGTCCGGATGATCCAGCTGCGACGCATGGTTCGCATACTTCCGGATGTATCGCAGCGTCAGGCAATAATTCTGTCGGAATCGCCGGAGCTGCGTACGGTTGCCGTTTGATAGCCATCAAGTGTGCTGGTACTGACGCGCAAAACATTTCTGGTGGCTATGAGGGCATTCACTACGCGTCCACGCACGGAGCGCGGGTGATCAATTGCTCCTGGGGCGGTCCTGTCTCAGGAACGGACGTCGCTTTTGGCAACACGGTACTTCAAGAAGCAACAGCGCGGAATGCCCTCGTCGTAGCCGCGGCCGGGAACAATGGGACGAGCAATGATAAAACGGCTTTCTATCCTTCGAATGGTCCCGGCGTACTTTCGGTCGGAGCGACGGATCAGTCCGACGGGCCGGCATATTATTCAGACTTCGGTCATAGCGTCAGCGTCTTCGCGCCTGGGTCCGGTATTCTTAGTTGCACCTATCCTGGCAGCAATGTTTATAATGCAGAGGATGGGACCAGCTTTGCGTCACCACTGACGGCGGGTGTTGCTGGACTTGTAGTTTCGCTCCACCCAAGCTGGCCACCGCAAT
This sequence comes from Bacteroidota bacterium, assembly GCA_030706745.1. Taxonomy (NCBI): domain Bacteria; kingdom Pseudomonadati; phylum Bacteroidota; species Bacteroidota bacterium. The sequence goes on along the minus strand of JAUZNX010000005.1, from coordinate 155,282 downwards.
TCATCGCAAGACAGATTATTCAGACCTGCTTGAACAATGTGCAGCCAGCAGATCAGTATGATTTCTGGGGCTGTGTCGATGCCGATAGCGCGCTCAGAGCGATACCCGCTCCGGGCCTTCTCGTGACCGGTTACTCCATCGATGGCGTTGCAAGTGATTCGCTGCGTACCGTTGGCGCTCCCCATGCGCTGAGTGTCACGTTCAAGAATGTAACGGCTGCCGGAAGTGGCATCACGGCTAAACTCATCAGCGGCACTGGCTATTCTGGATCAGGAACAGTGGCCACCCTTGGCAGCGTGGGACTGAATGTCACGGCCCAGGGGAATTTTCAAATCACACGCAACGGTATTTTTAGCGAAGGCAATCTGCCCATCCGATTCTTTTTGACAGACGGTGGCGACTATCACGATACGATGACGATGTACATCCCGCTGACGCGGGTGCCTGGCTTCCGGGTTGAGCAGGTCGCACCGGCTGGTTCGAGCCTCAAACGAACGTCGCATACCGCCGCCTGGGCGTCGTTCGGAAATGAATCGACAACGGGCGGTGTGGCCATCGCCGACTATGCCCGCGAGACCGCCGGAGCGTGGAGTGACACAGCGGCGGTCTGGGACCGCTCGCAAGCTCCGTATGACGTTGAAGCTTTTGACTCCACGACTGCGTGGTTCGGTACCGGACCGCAAGGCGGCGGGCCAGCGTCCGTCTTATGGACGACCGATGGCGGCAAGACGTTTGGGCAGTCCGACGTCTCCTCCTTCACGGCTTTTGTCAATACCATCCACTTCTTTGCCCCGAAGAATGGAGTACCAATGGACGGTATTTTGATCGGAGACCCAGCTTCGACTACGTCCATTAATTCGTGGGGTATCGGGATTTCCTCCGACGGCGGCAAGACCTGGGATCTGAGTCCGACTGCACCGGATAATATGAAATCCGGAGAAGCCAGTTGGAATAATGCGACGGCATGGGTCGGCGATTATGGCTGGTTCGGCTCGAACAGCTCGCGCATCTGGCACACGAGCGATCGAGGGAAAACGTGGACTCCGGCCTCGACCAATTATCCAAACTCGTTATCGCTTGCGATGGACGATGATACGCTCCATGGCTTCGCGTGCTTTAGGAAGGTGACGTCCGCAAGCGGGACCAGCGGAGTCAATGGGATGCAGAAGACGACCAACGGAGGGATAACGTGGACTTCGATGCCCATGCCAGTCGCTAAAATGATCCCGGGGGCTGTTGCCTTCGTGCCAAATAGCAACATGGGTATTGTTACCAGCGACTCTGGAGTCTTTCGGACGACGGATTTTGGCGCAACCTGGTCTCCGATCGGATTCCCGATTGGGTACGATGCCGCCAGCGCAGAAGTGCTAAGCGTCTATCGCGGGCAAGGAAAGTTGACACTCAGCATGATTTCCTCGGGTACCGGCGTCGCAACATATTCGGAATCGATGGCTGAACAACTGCCACCGGCGTCCGTTGAGCCGAACTCACAACCGTTGGCATTTTCGATCGCACCAAACCCATGCGAGCAAAACGCGGAAATCACATTCGATCTGCCGGAGCGCCAGCAGGTTCGGCTTGTGGTACTCGATGCACTTGGCAGAGAAGTGGCTGTTCTTTTGAACGGCATTGAAACCGGACCAGGAGCGCAGACGGTGAATTTCCACTCCACTCCGCTGGCTGATGGCGTGTATTATGTTATGCTCACCACGGATCGCGGCATCAAACTCACGCGTGCGATCAGCGTCATTCGGTAACGGATCGTGGAGAACGAGCCGTGGAGAATGAACTATGACGAGCCGTAGCAAATGGGTCGGCCGTCATGGATGCTGCATGAGACTTAAATAATTTTCAAGCAGCCGCTTCACTTCACGACCCACGAGCTACCGTCGCTATCAGTTTTTCACTCTAAGTTTTGACCATTTCAGAGTTTCCGTTACTTGGCGCGATAACCTTCCTGCCGCTGGTGGGAATGATCGCGCTCGCCTTCGTGCCACGCGAGCGCATCATGGCGCTTCGCAGCGTTGCCGTTGCCGTGACACTGGCCCAAGTCGCAATTGCAGTTGTGATTTGCCTTAACTACAATACCGCTCTGGCCGGAGTCAACGATGTCCATAGCTTTCAGTTTGTCGAGCGTCTTCCGTGGATTCGACTTGCCGGCCTCGGTGTCTTCGGCAACGTTTCGATCGATTACTTCATGGGGATCGATGGACTCTCGGTTGGACTGGTCCTGCTGACAGCGATCATTACAACGATCGGAGCGCTTGCAAGCTTCTCCATCGACCGCAACGTCAAAGGGTATTTTCTCATGTTCCTCTTGCTCGATGTGGGCATGATGGGGACGTTTTGCGCGCTGGATTTCTTCCTGTTCTATATCTTTTGGGAGGTCATGCTGCTCCCGATGTATTTTCTCATTGGTATCTGGGGAGGCGCACGCCGGGAGTATGCAGCGATCAAGTTCTTCATATACACGCTGCTCGGCTCGGTCGTGATGTTGCTCGTGATGATCGGGCTATACTTCTCGACGGAAGTGATGCTCTACATGCCCGGCACGCATAGTCTGGTGATGAGTCCGGTCACGCACAAGCCGGAGTTGTATCACTCCTTCAACATGCTGCAAATGATGAACCCCGCCGCGATCCTGAAGGGCAGCATTTTCTCGGGCATTGGCACGACCTGGCGCTATGTCGGATTCATCGGATTGCTTTTCGCTTTCGCCATCAAGATTCCGATGGTGCCGTTTCATACCTGGCTGCCGGATGCGCACGTCGAGGCGCCGACCGCAATCTCGGTTCTGCTGGCCGGTGTACTGCTCAAGATGGGTGGCTACGGAATTATCCGGCTCTGTCTCGGCATCTTCCCCGACATTGCAATTGCGCTCAGTTGGTATCTCGCCATGTTTGGCTTTATCAATATCGTCTATGGCGCGTTCTGTGCAATGGCGCAGAGTGATTTCAAAAAACTGATCGCCTATAGTTCGATCAGCCACATGGGATACGTGCTGCTCGGCATTGCGGCGTTGAACACGCAGGGGTTGCTCGGCGCATCGCTCCAGATGGTCAATCATGGTATTGTAACCGCGATGCTCTTCGTGCTCGTCGGCGTGCTGTACGACCGCACGCATACGCGCGGCATTCTCGAGTTCGGCGGACTTGCCAACAAAATGCCGAAGTACTTCGCGTTCGTGGTCATTGCATTTTTTGCGGCGCTCGGGTTGCCCGCGTTGAATATGTTTGTCAGCGAGGCGTTCGTCCTGATCGGATCCTTCCAAACCTGGCAGACCTGGACCATTCTTTCGACGTTCGGCATCATCTTGACCGCCTCTTATTTTCTGTGGACACTTCAGCGGATGTTCTTCGGGACGCTGCCGGAGAAATGGAACGGCCTGACAGATGTAACACCGCGCGAACTGGCAACGCTGATTCCGCTCGTCGTGATTATCGTTGCCCTCGGTGTCTATCCGGGGCCGCTCGTCGATCTTATGACTGCCAGTGTGAATCAACTCGTTCTGGTTGTCCACGCCCACGTACCTCCAAGCGCTGTGGTTGGCAGCGCGGCATTGCTGAACTAGCCGGAAGCAATGCCTCCACCAAGATTGCCCGAGTCGCTCTCTGCAATTGCCACGACGGTCCAGTGGTATGTGCAATACAGCGTTATTCATTTTTTGCCGGAAGTAATATTGACCGGCGGCTTCCTGTTGGTCATCTTGCTCAACGCGCTTGCACGGAATGACATCGGCCAGAAAGCGACCGTGTATCTCAGCATTCTCGTGCTTGTGCTTGCGGGGTTCGCCTCCGCGCTTCAGTGGCATGGCGTCGATCCGGGCCACCCGCGTGAGTGGAAATCGGGCGCAATAATCTTCCCCTACACGCAAACACTGTTCGCGCCGAATGTACGCAATGGAGAACCGGTGAGTGGATATGGCATGGCTGTCGCCGATAACTTTGCGGTATTCTTCAAGCTGCTCATCGCGGTGACAGGCATTCTGGTGCTCTGTATGTCGCTGGCATCCCGCGAACTCATGGCGCGTTCGCGAAGGCTTGGCGATTACTCCTCGCTCTTGCTCGGTATGATGGTTGGTCTCTTCCTCATGCCGGCCTCGACCGATCTGCTCATGATGTATCTTTCGCTCGAACTGGTTTCAATCGCAGGATATATCCTGGCCGGATTTTCAAAGGACACACCGCACGCATCAGAGGCGGCGCTCAAGTATATTCTCTTCGGCGCGCTTTCGAGCGGACTCATGCTCTATGGCTTCTCGCTATTCTATGGACTGACTGGCACGACACAGATCATCGCGATTCGCCAGGTGCTGGCACTCTCGCCTGCTACTCACACAGGATCGAACCTTCTGATTCTGTGGCTTGCAACCGCACTCGTGCTCGTCGGCATGTGCTATAAGATTAGTGCGGTGCCATTCCACTTCTGGACGCCGGATGTCTATGAAGGCGCACCAGCGCCGGTTGCAGCCTTGCTTTCGGTGGCGTCGAAAGCGGCAGGCTTTGGGCTGCTCGCCCGGTTCGTTATCTTTACATTCCCGCTCGGTGCAGAGCAAAACCTGCCGGTGATCAACTGGCCGCTACTGATTGCAGCGCTAAGCGTCATCACTATGACGGTCGGTAACCTGGCCGCCCTCCTGCAATCGAACGTGCGGCGATTGCTGGCATACAGTTCGATTGCCCATGCCGGATATATTCTGGCTGCACTTGCAGTCAGCGGTGCCTCCATTCCGGCAAGACTCTTCTTCTCTCCGCCCGGAGTGGTCGCGATCATGATCTATCTCGCAACATATCTCTTCATGCAGTTGGGCGCGTTTTATGTTATCATGTTGATCGAGAATAAGATCGGCTCGGAGGAGATCGATGACTACCGCGGACTCGGCGCGCGCTCGCCAATCGTGGCCTCCGCGTTCGTAATCTTTCTGGTCTCGCTCACCGGCATTCCACTGACGGCAGGATTTATAGGCAAGTTCTACCTCTTCACCGCGATTCTGACACCGAATCCGGTAACGCACGGCATGCCCTGGCTCTGGCTCGCAATCGCGGCGATCCTGAATTCGATCGTATCACTTTACTATTACTTGCGAATTGCCAGCGCGATGTTCCTGAAGCGACCCCTGCAGGAACTGGCACTCCAGGGCGTAACGGATAGTGGAAAGTGGGTAGTGGATAATCCGGATGCCCGCTATCCTCTCTCCACTCTCCGCTATCCACTGTTGCAGCGCATTTTGTTGTTTGCATTCGTGATTCCGGTGATTGCATTGGGCGTCTATTTCCAGCCGCTTATCGACTTTGCGAGCGGGGTCGTACGATTCTTCAATTTCTAGAAGTATGTTGTGCGTCCATGCGGCATTCCTCAACACTACATTGTTAAAAACTTATTAAGAAACCACGCGGTACGCATTACCCGTTTACGCCTTGCGAATCCCACGCCGCCAATTACACATCATTACGCTATGCAAATCCCGTTTGAAATCACCGTTCATGAGTTAAAGGAGTGGCGCGATCAGGGCCGCGAGTTCACGCTGATCGATGTGCGCGAGCCATCCGAATATAATATCGCGAACATTGGCGGCAAGCTCATTCCGCTGAACTCACTGCCACAGCATTTGGCCGAATTCGATCCGGAGGCCGAGATCGTTGTACACTGCAAGCTGGGCGGACGGAGCGGTATGGCCGTTGAGTTCATGCGCCGCAACGGATTCCCGAAGACCCGCAATCTTCGCGGCGGCATCATCGCCTGGAGTAAAGAGATCGATAAGAGCGTGGTGCAATACTGAGCGGAACGTCCGCGTCACGTGGCTCCTCCGCCTTGGTATCGTGTGCTGTGTGGAATCCTCGACCCAGCCGCGAGGCGGCTCTTCTGCGTTTGCTGAGCATCTTCTTTGGCAAGACGACGTTTTCAGATCATCCCAGAAATCAGCAGATTCTTGGGAATCGTAATCACAATGTACGAGAAAGACCACGGGCCGCCGCATTTCCATGCGAGATATGCGGAGTACTTCGGTAAGTACTCGATTCAAGACCTCCGACTTCTGGCCGGCAACCTTCCTCGCCGCATTCACTCCGCTGTTCTCGAATGGGCCTCCGATCACCGGGAGGAACTTATGGACAACTGGAATGCGCTACTGAATGACCAGCCAATCAAGAAAATCGAACCATTGATCTAAAATGGAATACGTCATCGCTGTTCGTTACATATCAGGATACACGCTCGAACTCACGTTCAGTAACGGTGTGACCGGGACCGTTGATCTTTCGAATGAACTATCCGGACGACACTTCGAGCCATTGCGCGACATCAACGAATTCCGCAAAGTCCGAGTAGAGCCAGATCTCAGCACGATCGTCTGGCCAAACGGCGCCGACATCGCACCCGATTATCTTTACGAACTGATGCTTCGCTCGCATCAGCAACCGGTGGCCGCGTAGATTTCATGCGCCGCAATGGCTTCCCCAAGGCCTGCAATCTCCGCGGCGGCATCATCGCCTGGAGCAAAGAGATCGATAAGAGCGTGGTGCAATACTGAGTTGCTTTTCCGCAGACGCGATTTCTAGATGTCGGAACTGCGCTCTTAACTTGGCGAAAGTATAACGAAGGCCCATGGGGCGTCCAATCCCTGCCGCGAAGCGGCTGCGCAAAATCCAATCAATCGCGAAATCCAAATCCCGATGGACGGCCCCTCCGCGGCGAGAATAATTTCTTCAGAATTCATCGAAAACTTGCGATGCCGGGAGGGTCGAACAACGTTGTAATAGATGGAAGGGGGTCGCTTCGCTAAAAGTATGAAAGATGAAGCATGGAATATGAATTATTTCGGAAATCTTCATTTTAGTATATAAATATTTGATGTTGCTGCAACGCCGGAAGGGTCAATCCGCGTTTTATAGGGTGGAAGGGTGTTTCTTCGCTAAACTTCCGATTCGGTGAACTGGGCTGCAGGTCCATGTATGCTTTGCATGAGTGGCTGCACAACTTGGGACTGGCGGGAGATAGGTGGGCTGTGTAGGGGCGACTTCCAAGTCGCCCCTAATGCGGAACCCCGGCGACTTGGAATTCGCCGATGCACGGCTGCTAACGAAACGCCCACACCTTCAGGCGGGGATAGAACTGGAGCGCTGGCATCGGAATCCGGACATAGCTCAGGATGCTGGCGATGGTCTTCCAAACCGGACCATCAATCGGCAGACCTTTGAGGTTGATGTCCGGCGAGAGATAGAGATCGGTGTATGGCGAGCCATACGGAGAGGGCACCGCGTACTTGGCCAGGCGGAGGTTTTCACAGCCGAAGCCGAGCGCGAGGTTCAGCCATTTGGGCAGCGGGGTCCAGTCGTGGAGATCGGCGGAGAGCCAGTAGTATTGGCTCTCGTAGTCATCGGCGATGGTCTTATACTGGTTCTCTTTGTATGCGCGCGATGGCCAGATGCTTATCTTGGTCTCAATCCGCTCCAGCACCGGATAGTAGTGGCGCAGCACCGGCAAAGCAGAGCCGATGATGTCTCCGGCGAGATCGCCGGGTGAGAAACCATATTGCGGGTCATCGCCGTGCCGCGCGTCTTCCATCTCGATTGCGAAACTACACGCGAGGCTGAGGCCCGCTCCAAGCCACGCGGAAGTGCCTTCGGAGAGTCCGGCCAGTTGGTACGAAGCGCGCATGCCGTCCGAGCCGATTGCCGAGACGTAGAGATGCGAGAATTTGTCGATGTGCATCGCGTAGGGCGGATCGTTCGAAATGTGGAACGGCACTGCGGTTGCGTATCGCCAGAAGGCGTTCTGGTTCAGCACGATGATGGCGGTCATGCCCGCAGCCGGCAGGAGCGAGACAGCGGCGACCGAAAGCACGGTGGCAGAATCTTTCTCCTGCGCGCGAGCCGTGGAGAACGATAGGACGACGAAAATGGCGAGTAACTTACGCACACACAAAGATACGCATGCTTACGGCGTAATGACAATCGAGCCGCAACAAAGTTGGTCTCCACCTTCCGCGATGATACGATAATAATAGACGCCAGCCATGAGCGAACCGCGCTCGAAATGCATGGTACCTGCTACGACCGGGAGCACATCACGGCGTGCCAGCGCGCCGGTGGCATCGAGCAGCTCCAGCGAGACGTGATCGCCCGCGAATGTTGCGGGCACCGCGATCATGCCTGACTGCTGAAGCGGATTTGGATAGACGGAAGCTGGAAGAATGATTGCGCTGCGTTCGACGGCCTGTGGCGCCTGAAATGGAAATGCGCCGATCTGGAGCGGCTGATCGTTACGCGACATGCTATCGAGCGGATCGACGTAGCTGCTGATCGGGCGAAGAGAGAAGCCATGCGCGCTACCGGGATCCGTCGTCGAGGTCATTCCGGGAAACGCGGCAGTTGGTTGGTAGTCGTAGGCAGCGGCATTTCGGAAGTGAAAAAATGACACGTCCGAGGTGATGACATTCGAAACGGTATCAGCCGTTGGATTCAATGGGTGCATATTGCCGGCGAAGATATTATTTATCAAGATCGCCTTCGCACCGGGCTTGATGGTGTCGAGCCTCGTCGGGTTACGATCGGTGACGACAGTATTATTGACAAAGTACAGCTCGGAGTCGGGATTGATGATACCTTCCTCGCCATAGCAAAAGATCGTGGAGTTCGATGCGTTCGGCCCTTTCTCAATCGAATTGCCGATTACGAAGGCGAGCCCGCCATTCGGGATATCGATTGAATAGCTGCCATCGCCATCGGGACCATCGACGATATGATTGTAGAGAATATAGTTGACGTTCGCTCGGGTCTTGAGTTCGTGACCCACGATCGAGCGATGGAAGTAGCAGTACTTGACCGTCGCAATGCGGCTGTGACCGATATAAATGTTATGCTCGAAACCTGCGAGAGACGTACCTTCGACACCATTATGATCGAACTCGCAGGCCTCGACCGTAATCTCGGTTGTCGTGTCATTGCCCGTCAGGATGCCCTCCTGATTGTCATGGAAGTAGCATCGGCGGCATCCGAAGCTGTTGGATTGCAGGCGAATCCCAGCGCCATTATCACCATCTGCAAAAGAAATCGCACAACCTGAGAATTCGATGCCCTCGACGTAATTGTGCTTTCCGTTGATAACCCAAATAGCTTTGCGTTGCGCGGCGGTACCCTGAGCGTCCAGATGTGCATAACCAGTCGAGCAGCGAAGGACGAGCGAATCGGCATTCCAGGCGCCTACGTCCTTTACGTAGAGTCCGGGGTCGATTTCGACCGTATCGCCATTCGAGACGAGGGACATCACCTTACTCGGAGCGGTGTATTGGCGGCCTGGGCCGACCCGCCAGGTCTTCGCAATCGCCGGATATGCCAAGCACAGGAGAACCGCAATCAAGAAAAAGCGTTGTTTCATTGGTCTATGCGTGATGGGAAATAAACAACGGAATCTCAGAATCCTCACGGCGCTCTTGGTGCTGATCGTATGCAGTTGCCGGACGGTTTCGCCCGTCCGCGAAATTCGCACGGCCTGGGAGCCCGACATATCGCGGATCACACTGAAGAACGGCACGATTATCGAATTCGACGAAAACTTCGGGTGGTATGACAAGCAAGGCGGCATCGTCGAAGGGATGACTCGGAACCACGAACACATCCAGTATCATTTGATCGAGATTGCCAAGGTGGAGACGGTCCGGAGCTACTCCATTTTCTTTGCGATCGCGTCGGCGGCGGCAGTCTTCGCGCTCGGGATTTATCTTGTGTACAAGCTGCTGACTCTGGTGTAGAATCGAAAGAAGTTCCGAGTCTCTTTTTCAAATGAGGGCCTCGCCAGAAACCCAAGCAGTTGACTCCGGCGTTAGGCCGGTCGATAATCTCCCGTTCCGGCGAGAGGTCATCTGGGTGACGATTATCTGGACGATGGTTCATCCGTCTCGCCTTGAAACAACAGGCGTCTTTTCACTTTCATGTTGGCGGCCAGCGGGGCCGAATTTGACCTAATATCATAGTGCAAGTCACTGCTTATTTTAGCCCGAATCATCTCGACGAACTCGAGTTGCGCGACAAGATCGTCGTTGTGATCGACGTATTGCGTGCCTCGACGACGATCACCTACGCGATGCGCGCCGGCGCCCGAGAAATTATCCCTGTGGCATCGGTCGAAGCGGCGATGAAGATCGTCGGCAATCTCCATTCGACCATGATGAGCGACCGCCCGGCAACAATTCTCTGCGGTGAACGCGGCGGCAAGCGGATCGAAGGATTCAAGCTCGGAAATTCTCCTTTGGAATACACCGAAGAGGCCGTTCGAGGAAAGGCGCTCATTCTGACGACGACCAATGGTGCGGTCGCCCTTACTAAAGCGAAACATGCGCGGCAATGCTTCGTCTCAAGTTTTGTGAACATGACTGCATCCGTCGATGCGATTGCTTCGATTCCTGGAATCGAAGCCGAGCAACTGGTGATCCTTACCAGTGGACGTGAAGAGGAATTCTCCCTTGAAGATGCGACCTGTGCAGGAATGTTGATCACACGGCTCATGACCCGTCTTGGGTCTCTACAGCTTTCGGACTCGGCACGCGCGGCACTTTCCGTGTATCACCAATATGGCTCGGACATTTATCGGACCTTGCTCGAATCCGACCATGGCCGCACACTATCCGAACTTGGTTTCGAGGCGGATATTCTCGCCGCCAGCCAGATCGACTCGATGCCGCTGGTACCAGTGCTCGAGCAAAACGCCATTAAGAAGAAACTGATCTTTTCGGAATCACTACGGGCCGAACTCGAAGGCCGAGGTATTCTCAGCACGGACGGGAAGGCTGCACGCGCCGTTCGTGTTGCCTGAACCAGCCTCAAACACGATGCGCGATGACCAAACGTGATACGCGGACTTTACCCAGTACCTCTCGCCTGCTATCTTTTTGGTTCGCTCTGGCCCTCGGCTCGTTCCTCAGCTTCATTCCAAGAAGTCCACTAAACGCCCAGTCGTTTAACATCGCCGGCATGATGCAGCACTCCACGCTTGAAGGTGGCTGCTGGTACCTTCAGGGCAACGATGGCAAGCATTACGAGCTATTCGGAGATTCCGGGACGCTCGCTCCGCTACTGATTAATGGTGCCATGGTGGATTTAGTCGTTGAACCCGCCAAGGGCGCATCGATTTGCATGATCGGCGAGATGGTGCGAGTGCTCCACATCGAGAGTGTCCATTTGCAGCCGACCGACCTGCCCGTCAATTTCATGATCCTCGATGGTATGATCCATCGGACAAAACGAGGGATCTGGTATCTGCAGAGCAAAGATGGAGCGCGCTATGAATTTCAAGTTCCACCGGCAAAACGCAAGCGCCATATCGGTGCGCATTTTCACGCCCGAGCGCGTGTCCTGATTGATCCCAAGAGCACGAAAGAGCAAATGGATGGCTTAATCCTATCCGATGCACCACCGCCAAAGCCAAAAATGGCGCCCGGCAAGAAATACGACTCGAGATAATTTGGTTAGAGCCACCGTGCGGGCCGCCGTTCTTTCTATCATTCTCTCGCTTCTGGGATTTGCCACTGTCCGGGCTCAAGTCTCAGGAAAGGCTGGTACTACCGCACCGATGGATACCAATCGTAGCTCGCCATCGCGCGACACAACGTTATCCAATTCACCACATGCGGAAGGTCTCTGGCGGAGGCCACAAGCCGACCGAAATGACGGTGATCTCTATGTTACGGGCGAAGCGATGCGCTATTACGCATCACCTTCCACACCGGCTGCTATCCTCGAAGCCACGGGTGGACCATTTCCGCTGATGCTCGGTGAGGAGGCTTATGGTCGAGAATCATTCGAACTCACCGCGCGGACGAGTGAAAGCCTTATATCCACGCTCATTGATGGTATATTGCCGATCAACAGCATCCTGAATGGGGCCAATTTATCGAATTACTATCCGCTCGATGCCTTCGATGATTTTCGGGTCAACAGCGCATCGCCAGGCGCGAGCATGACCGGAAGCGATTATGCTGCGAGCGATGTGACGAATGCCTCACTCGAACGGTTTCGTGCGCCGGTCCCGTATTCACGTGTCCATTACACTCAGGACTTGCTTCGTAGTTTTTCCGATTTTGATGGGATCTTCAGCTTGAATGCTACACAGGGCACCAATATTACTCTCGGTGTACATCGTCGCAGTGCCGGGCATGCTCCCGTTCCGAACGATCTTTCATTCGACCCTCGTGCCGATCTATGGAGTGCCCGTGGCTCGATGAGTTTCACCAAATATCTTGGGACCATACCTCATGATAGCACGTGGACGCAACACCGGATCGATTCGCTGCTTGCCACCTCAGACGCAAGAAGGCACACGCTGGATTTCTACCTCTGGGGCCAATATACAACGGCATTCAGTGGCCTTTCAGGCGGCATTGCTTCGCGCGATTCGATTGACATCTTCAACGAGCAATTGGCACCGATGATCGATCCGAACACATTCGATCATCGCGTTCGAATGGATGCTATCGCCAAACTGGACTTGCCACTCCTGGCCGAGGCACGGACCACAATTGCCGCCTTTGCCTCTGGCGAATCGCGACGGATCCTCTCGGCCGACTCCACATTTCCGATTTGGCTGCCTGAGCTCACAACCGGCACCCGCTACGGCGCGTCGCTTTCGCAGCCGATTGGGCTCTCGGTCGGCGATTTTCTTACCCGAGCGATGCTGCGTGGTGATATCGAGCTAACATCACGAGACTCTCAGTCCACGTTCACCCCGTCCGTGCGCGAAACACGACTGGCTGCGATGTTTTCGGACTCGCTCGCACTTCGGACTGCGCTGCGTGTGTCAATATTCGGGTTTGTTCGGACTGTCGAATCAAATCTTTCGCTCGATGGCGGACCAGTATCCTCGCTGGTGCTTCCAAGTCTTGGGCTGGCGGCAAGCGTGGGAGTGACGAACGCGCTCTCGTTCTCGGCAAGCTATCACTATGCAAAAGACAGGGCGGCACTGAGCCCATCGCCAGACGAGACGTATCAACTCCAAAATATCGGAGCCTGGATGGATCTGCGCGTGCCATTTTCGCGAGGCGATAGTATCGCGATCCATGCCGGTGTCCTCGATCGACATGAACCGGAAGGAATTGTAGATGTCATCGCCGCCGACTCGATTCATGCCCATCCTCGATTCTCGAACACCCCTCTCCACACGCAATCGGCCAGCGCGGCGATCGATGCATATGTTTCGCATTTTCATTTCGGTTATTCGCTCACGTATTTTCCGTCGTTATCGCCGATGAGTGCCTATGCCACTGCGTTTGCGACCCAAAACGCGTTGCCCCGACGGTTTTTCGGATGGGCGGGTATTTATTATGAGAACGAACTCGCGGAAGGAAATCTTCGGCTTGTTGCCGGACCCCGGGTACGGTTTACGAACACACTCAACCCGCAACTCACCTACGATCCAGCATCCGACTATTATGTCTATCGGGGATGGCCAGCCTCGACAGTCGATTCCGCGACGACGTTCCCCATGTCCGATTCACGCATCAATACTCCAAAGTACGTCATCGATGTTCTGCTATCGGCAGAACTCGACCGCCGGGCGCAGGTGAACTTGTCATTACTGAATATTCTCAGTACACCCTATTACAACGTGAGCATCTATCCGCGTCCGGGCTTTCACTGGCGGTTGGATGTCACCTGGGCATTCCTCGACTGATGAAGAAACTGGTTGCTGTTTTTGGACCTGCATCGTGCATCGAGGGTGATGCGCTATACACTGAGGCGCAGGAGCTTGGCCGAATGCTCGCGGAAGCTAACTTTTCAGTCGTCACCGGTGGCTATGAAGGCGTGATGGAAGCCGCTTCGAGGGGCGCGCACGATGTGGGTGGCACAGCGATCGGCGTGACTGCGGAAGTCTATTACGCTCGCGGGCGCGAAGCAAACCCATATCTCACACGCGAGATCCGCGTCAAGAGTGCGAACGACCGCACGATGGAGTTGCTCGATCTCCCCGATGCATTCATCGCGATTGGAAACTCGACCGGCACACTCGTTGAAGTCGCGCTCGCGTGGGACTATATGGTTAAGCGGTTCTTGCCGGAAAAGCCCCTCATCCTGCTGGGGACAAGCTGGCACAACTTCATCGACTGTCTATCGAAAGGATCAGACTTTCAGCGTACAATCCGCGTCGTCCATCCTGTACATTTTGTCCATGAAGCCGCCGAATATTTAAGAGAATTCTTTGGACCATCGGCACAGTTGCCATCTTTGGATGTAATCAATGTCTGAACAAAATCAATATGCCGCGGGTCGTCGATCAGCGCTCGAATTGCTGCGCGATGCCGAGTCGCGCGCGCGAATCGAGAAGGTCTATATTGCGCATGGTGTGCATGGGCCGCAGATCAGTGAGATTCTGCATCTCGTACGGTCGAACCGAGTCGCGCACAGCGAACTGGACCGCGCGAAATTTCGCGAACTGGAAAAGCGCGCCGCCAAAGGCACCGATTCGCAAGGGGTTATTGTCCTGCTCTCCCAGCGGGAGTATCTGGAATTAGAGGACGTCTTGGAGGCAAATCCGAACGCACTGCTTGTCGCTCTCGATGGCATCGAAGACCCGCACAACATCGGCGCGATCATTCGCTCGGCAGAAGCTGCGGGAGCCACGGCTATTCTGCTGCCGAAGCGCGGCGCGGTGCTCACCCCAGCGGTTTACAAAGCGAGCGCGGGAGCGGCCAGCCATCTGCCGATTGTCAAGTACGGAAATCTTGCCGAGACCATCCGAAAGCTGCAGGAAGAGTTTGGCGTTTCCTGTATTGGACTTGCGGGAGAAGCAACAGAATCGATTTACGAAATCGGGTTTACCGGACCGATCTGTCTCATTATTGGCAGCGAAGAAAAAGGTCTCCACCGCCTCGTCCGCGAGCGGTGCCAGCAATTAGCATCGATTCCGCTGGCCGGCAAGACGGCCTCGCTCAACGCGAGCGTCGCTTCGGGCGTGGCTCTTTTCGAGGCCGTCCGGCAACGCGCTCTTGGCGAAGTTTCGGCCGCCGAGCCTTCTCGCCGGCGAGCGGTTTGATCGTCTCGCCGTCGGATACATCCGCCAGGCGGAAGTCGATCTTCCGTTTCTCTTCGAGCACGCGGACAAGCTGCACGCGAACAGGATCGCCAATCCGGTAGCGTTTGCCTTCCGCACCGTGCATCCCACGCTTCTGTACCAGCGAGTAGTGCGCTTCATCGAATTCGAAATATCCGGGCAGCTCACGAATATGGACGAGTCCTTCGGCGCCCGATGAAATCGCCACGAATATCCCGAAGTGCGTCACACCCGAGATGATGCCATCGAACTCATCCCCGATTTGTGATTTCAGAATGTGGATTTGCGCGAGCTTGACCGATTCGCGCTCAGCTTCGGTTGCGCGGCGCTCTAACGCGCTCGTTTGGTCGGCAATATCCGGGAGTAACTCGAAATAGTGGTGCTCTCGCTCTCGGTTCATGCCGCCGGGCCGCTGATACTCCGCCAGCAACCGGTGGACGATCAGATCGGGATAGCGGCGGATCGGCGAGGTGAAGTGTGTGTAGTGCAAAAACGCAAGACCGAAGTGACCCACGTTATGCTCGGCATACACCGCCTTCGCCATCGCGCGGAGCATCAGTTGGTTGAGCAAGTGCTCTTCGGGCTTGCCCTTCAGCGTTTCCAAGAATTTCTGGACAACTTTCGGCGTCGGCTTCTCGGCGTTCAGTTTGTATCCTAAGGTTTTTGCCAGTTGCGCAACTTCGCGGACCTTCGCGGGATCGGGCTCGGCATGGATGCGATAGATAAATGGCCGTTCGCTTCCCTGCTTCGCTTTGCGCGCAATGAACTCCGCAACCGCGCGGTTCGCGGCAAGCATAAAGTCTTCGATCATCCGCATTGAGCCCAAACGTTCTTTGCGGATAGACTCGATCGGCTCTCCTGCCTCGTTGAAGTTGAACCGGAATTCTTCACTTTCGAAATCAATTGAACCGGCCTCGCGGCGGCGTTCGTACATTTTGAGCGAGAGCGCCCGCATCTCCTTGAGCAGCTTTGCGTATTTTCCGCGGCCAGTCTTTGTCCGTTGCTCCGCCTCGTCATACGAAAACCGCATGACGCTGCGAATCACCGTCTTCTTAAGCTCCGAGCTGATTACGATACCAGTCTTCGGGTCCATTCGCATGAAAACTGAGTAGGTCAACTTGTCCTCGTCGGGCCTAAGCGAGCACAACTCGTTCGAAAGCCGCTCGGGCAGCATCGGAATCACGCCACCCACGAGATAGACGCTTGTTCCCCGCTCCAACGCCTCTTTATCCAACTGAGAGTTTTCGGTCACATAGTGCGAGACATCAGCGATGTGAACACCGAGCGTGACCAAGCCATCATCATTGTGCGTGAGCGAGACGGCGTCATCGAAATCTTTCGCGTCCTCGGGATCGATCGTGAAGATGGTCTCGCGCCTGAGATCCAGGCGCTTCTGGATTTCCGATTCTGGAATTGTCGCTGGAAATCGTGCCACTTCCTTTTCCACAGACGACGGAAATTGTCTCGGCAGATTCAGCTCTGTAACGATCGACTCATTATCGAACGCACCGGGACGGGCTGGTTTTGCGAGGACTTCGAGCACAAAACCCTCGGGCTGGAGATACTCATCGGTCCATTCGTAAAGTTCAACGCGGACGCGATCACCCTCGCGTGCGCCGTGTAAGTCCTTGCGAGAGATAAAGACATCCCGTTTGATCTTTGCACCTTCCGGCCGTAGGAGAAATCCCTGCCGCGTGTGCTCGATCGTTCCGGTGACCTGATGCGCCGCCTTGCGAATGATCTCAAGGATTTCGCCCTGGGGACGCTCCCCTTCCTTTGGGGCAAGAAGACGAACCCGGACGTAATCGCCGTCCAACGCGGTCGCGAGATTTCGCGAGCGAACGAGTATGGTGTCGCCAACATCGAACTCCGCTGTCGGAGTCACGACTGCGTTACCGGTCGCCTGCATCCGAAGCTCACCTTCGATCTCGGAGAAGATCGGACGCGCCAGACCGTAACGGCGGCGCGATCCACGGACGATTCGTCCCTCCCCTTCGAGCGCGTCCAACATTCGACGCAAATCCTGATACTGCTCACTATCGGACTTGATTGCGAGCATTTTCGAGATCTCGTTAGTCTTGAAGTATTCTCCCGGACTATCACGGAGTAAATTCAGCAGGTCGTCACGGAGTGACACAGAGTTCTGGTTCTTTTTCATTGGTCTGACAGGGCCTATCTACCGTTTGACAACTGTTCGAACTCTTCATCCGAAAGTTCAATGGAAGCGGCCGCAATATTCTCTTCTAAGTGCTTGACCGAGAGCGTCCCCGGTATCGGCAACATCACTGGCGAGCGCCGTAAAAGCCACGCAATCGATATTTGAACGGGAGTCACGCCATGTCGCTCAGCAATATTGTGAAGCACGGGCGATTCGGCCTTCCCTTTTGCGATCGGATACCACGGGATGAAAGCGATGCCTTCTTGCTCGCAATATTCGAGCACAGCCTCATGCTTGCGTTCGATGATATTGTATTGATTTTGAACCGAGACTACCGGCACGATCTTTCTGAATCGCTCGATCTGTTCCACACTCACCTCCGAAAGGCCAATGTTCCGCGCTTTGCCGTCGTCGAGGAAGGATTTCAGCACTGCGGCCGTCTGCTCGATGGGCACCGCCGGATCCGTCCGATGCAACTGGTAGAGGTCGATTTGGTGTGTCTTCAGACGTTCGAGGCTTCCTTCGACCGCGTGCCGAAGGTAAGACGAATCGTTAATGGCGCTCGAATCCTTGAACGACATTCCGCCTTTGGTGGCGATCACAACCCCTTCTGGATATGGCGCGAGCGTCTTGCCGATCGTCTCTTCGCTCCGGGTGCTCTGGTAAAGCTCTGCGGTATCGATGAAATTAATCCCCAACTTGACTGCGCGCCGGAGCATGGTGTGGGCGGCCTCGGTATCAGTAATCCGGTTAGTGCCGAGTCCGATGCGGTTGACCATGAAGCTTCCGAGGCGAATTTGTCCTGGCTTTGCGGTCGCTGCGGAGGCCGCAACAGCGGCAGTAGGTGATTGTGTCATGGCTAATGTAGCGGTGATCGAAAAAAGTGCGCCGATGGCGATTGGCGGCCAAATTGGCTGCCAGAATGGCAGCCGGAACTCAGAAGCCGCAAAGAACATTCTCAGCCCCGCGAATAAACATTCGTCATTCGTAATTCGTCATTCGTAATTGCGAGCCGGGCCTGTAGCTCATCTGGTAGAGCGCGTCGTTCGCAACGACGAGGTAAGGGGTTCGAGTCCCCTCAGGTCCACAATAGTACTGTGCCAATACTTCCCATCTATACGTTCGATCACTCCGTTCTTCGGCAAGAAACGTCCCTTGTCGAGCAGGATTCTGCGGATTTGCAGAAGCTAATCAAGAATATGATTGGTACAATGCGGAACGCCGATGGGTTGGGTCTGGCCGCCAATCAAGTCGGGCGCTCGCTCGCCCTGACAGTGATCGATCTCAAGCATGTCCCCGGCATGGAAGAACGGGATTCTCTCGTGCTGATTAATCCGGCCCTGACCGGCACTGAGGGGGAATCGGTCTTTGAAGAGGGCTGCCTGAGTTTACCCGGAATTCGAGAAGAGATTGTACGTCCGGCACAAATCGGTGTTCGATTCCTCGACAAAAATCTGAAGGAAGTCGAACTCGAAGCCGATAAGATTTTGGCCCGTGTGATCCAGCACGAGATCGACCATCTTCACGGCAAGTATTTTATCGACTATCTCTCGCCCTTCAAGATCTCGCTGTTGCGCTCGAAACTCTCGCGGATGTCGCGCGGCGAAATGGACACGGATTATCCGCTGGCACCACCCGAGCCGCAACACGCGAAGCCAAAGAGCAAGGCCAAGCGGCTGCGTGGCATGTAAACCAGAATCAAGAGTACGCAGATGATGCGGATTCAGAGGATTGATTGTCAGGATTGGGTTTTGAGACTGCGCCGGATTATTAAGGTCTGCAACAATTGAATAATTTGAATCCACAGCATCCACATCAATCGCCGGAGCCGGATCTCGTACTGGAAGTGCGCGGCCTGAACAAGTCGTTTGGCGATACTGCCGCGGTGCGGAATCTCGACTTAGTCGTCAATCCCGGTGAGATGTTGGCCATTGTCGGACCAGATGGTGCCGGCAAGACGACGCTTATTCGGATGGTCTGTGGAATTACAAAGCCGGATGCCGGATCGATCATGGTCCTTGGTCTCGATCTATCGCACTATGCTTCCGAGATTAAGCCACGCATTGGGTATCTCTCGCAGCAATTCAGCCTCTACCTCGATTTGACAATCGACGAGAATATCGAATTCTTCGCGGAAATTCACGGCGTCAAGAACTACCAAACACGGCGTGATGAATTGCTCGAATTCACACGGCTTACTCCATTCCGCGAGCGACTCGCCGGGCAGCTCTCCGGAGGAATGAAGCAAAAACTTGCTTTGGCCGCCACACTGATTCACACTCCTGAGATTATCTTTCTCGATGAACCAACGACGGGCGTTGATCCGGTCTCGCGAAGAGACTTCTGGAAAATCCTTTCGTCGCTCACGGCGCAGGGCATGACGATTATTATGACGACGCCCTATTTGGATGAGGCCGAGCGAGCCTCACGCGTGGCGCTCATGGACCACGGGTCGGTCCTTATCGTTGATACGCCACAAGCCCTTCGAAAGCAGATGAAAGGCCAGCTTTTCGAAATTGTCACGCCGGACATCCGCAAAGCCATCGAACTACTCAAGGACAACACGCACGCGGTGCAGGCATTCGGCGATCGGCTGAATGTCATGCTGGACGCGGATTCGGACGAGGCATCGCTGCAAAACCGGCTCCATTTGGGCGGAATCCATATCGAGAGCCTTCGCAGCGTACAGCCGTCGCTTGAAAATGTCTTTATTTCACTACTGGAACGCACCCAGGCGGAGCACCCGGGCGAACGCCAAGCCGAACGCGGAACAGAGGAGGAAGAAACCAGTAGGGCAGCAAAAGCGTAGTATATTACCTTCGAGTCAAACCGTAATTCCAGATCGCCGATGAATACCCGTTTCCTCTCTGTTGTCCTGTTTTCTCTATTGCTGGCCGGATCCCTTCAGGCCCGTGAGTTGCACTATGCCGTTGATTTGGGCCAGACCCAAATGCATCAGGTCCACGTGACGCTGACCCTGGTTGGTTTCAAGTCCAAAAAGGCGGTTTTTCAAATGCCGGTCTCGGCTCCGGGAGCTTATAGCGTTACGCATTACGGACGATATGTTCGCGAATTCCATGCGTTCGATAAAGATGGCACCGAGTTGCCCGTCACGCAGGAGAACGAGGACCGGTGGGATATCGCCAAAGGACAAACGCTCGCCAAGATCGAATATGATGTGCTTGACTCGCATTCAGACACGACGAGTTTGTACTTCGCAATGGCGAATATGGATACGTCGCTCTTTTTTGCGAATGCCACCGCCCTATTCGGATACGTTAACGACGACAAGAAGGCGCCAGCTTACGTCCACTACGATAAGCCTGCCGCCTGGACGCTTGCCTGCGCGCTTCCGCCATCGAAGTCCGGTTACGGTCAAGATACAAACGCAACGTTCCAAAATACCGATTTTTATGCGAAGGACTACGATGCGCTTGCCGATGCACCTATCATGGCTGCACCGGGCGAGGGGCCCCCATATATGGTGACCCGCAGCTTCCGCGACGGCAAGGCGGTATATGATTTGGCGATCGCAAGCGACGTCATGCTCGCACCCGCGAAGATGGATTCTCTCACGTTGTATCTGCGGAAGATCGTCCATGCCGAAACGGATTTCTTCCATGACACCCCGTTCGATCACTATACCTTCGTGGTCTATGCACCGAGCCTGCGACGCACACCGAGCTATGCGCAAGGTGCGCTCGAACACATGAATTCGAGCGATTATATGCTGAGCAATTTTGCGTGGCCGATGCTCAAGCGATCGTTCATCAGCATCTACTCGCATGAGTTCTTCCATCTATGGAATGTCAAGCGCATCCACTCCGCTCTGCTGGGACCATTCGACTACACGAAGCGTGTGAAGACGACGAGCCTATGGCTTGCCGAAGGAGTGACCGAGTATTACGCGCACACACTGTTGACACGATATGGCATTCTGCCAGCGTCGTCGTTTTACGAAACGATCGGACAGTGGGTAGCCGCGATGCCACAAGTTAGAGACTCCGCGAGCCACAAATCGCTCGAACAACTTTCAATCGATGAGAGCGATTTCCACTTGGATGAAGCGGAGATTTTCTACATCAAAGGCCCACTCGTGGCGTTGATGCTCGATCTGGAAATCCGCAACAAAACAAATAACAAGCGATCGCTCGATGATGTGATGTTCGCGCTCAACAACGAGGCGAAGCACGGCAAGACGTTCAAGGACCAGGATCTGATCCACAAAGTTGAGCGGATTTCCGGGGTCGATCTTACGGATTTCTATAATCGCTACATTCATGGGACCGATACACTCCCGATGTCGCACTATCTATCGATGATCGGCGCCACGCCGCATCGAGAGAGCGAAGAGGCCGAGGTAGTACCGCCAGAAATTGCGAGCGGCAAAGCGAAGCGGGAAGGACCAATGCTGATCGATCTTGAAGCCCCACCAGCCGCCCAGGCGATGCGCAAGGGAATCGTTGGCGAGTAGTGAAGTAATTGAGGCGCAACAGATCGCGCTAGGCACTCGTTATTCGTTACCAATCACTCGTTATACCTGAAACAGTTGGACTTTCAGCCGGCGGACTTTGAATCACTTTCCTGCGATCTCTGCGGTGCAGATGCACCACGTCTGCGCTATGAGAAGCGGGGATTCCGCATCGTCGAATGCTCTCGGTGCGGCATGGTCTACACCAATCCGCGGCTGAAGGGTGCAAAGATCGGCGAGCTCTATGATGCCGATTATTTCCAGGGTCACGGATTCGATCAGAGTGTCAACTACGTCCGCGATGTCGATGAGTTTGGCGAACATAAAGCGTCTTATGATCTGCACGATTGGGATCTCGATACGATCCAGACCATGCTTGCCAAGCCTTCCGCTCGGTCGTTGCTGGAAATTGGCTGTGGTACCGGTGTGTTTCTCGCCAAGGCCAAAGCGCATGGATTCGATGTGCATGGGCTCGAACTCTCGGAGTACGCAGCCGGCTTTGTCCGCAACATGGGGATTCCGGTTGACACAAAGTCCATCGAAGATGCGGACTTTCCGCAAAACTCATGGGATGTGATTGTTATGCGCGAAGTAATCGAGCATTTACCACATCCGCTGGAATCGCTGAAGACCATCCACGGCTGGCTCAAACCCGGGGGTGTTCTCTTTATGGCGACGGGCAATTACAACTGCCCGGAGCGGAAGATCAAGGGTAAAGACTGGTTTTACTTCATGCCCGAAGGTCACCTCTATTATTTCTCGAACCGGACGATGCGAAAGTATCTGCGAACGGCCGGTTTTCGGACTATCCGCGTGACGAATCAAGGCGATATGCTGATGGAGTTGCTGCGAAAGCGGGGCATCCTCGAGGCAGGTCAAGCGGCTCCCCGCAACGCAGTCAAACGACTGGTGTTCTATCTGGTGCGTGCCGTCAATCATTTCATTTCGAGTGGGATGAGAGTGTACGCGGTGAAATAATGCGAGTTGAGTGGAAAAGGATAAGGGGATGAAGTATGAAGTATGATGGGAAGAGCGTATTTCAGAGATTGGGCCGAGCGATTCTGCTGCTTATTTGCCTTTATCCTTTATCCCTCATCCTTCACCCTTCCGAAGCAATAGCACAGGGGAACGCGCTTCCTGGCACAATCGCCATTCGCATCACGTCGGCTGCTGAGGCTGCCATCTCCGAGGCCTTCGCGCAAGCAAGACCCGTTGACGACCCCACCTTCCGCCATGCCGATATTTATTCCGCATCACTCTCGGATGACTCGATCGTTCGAAGCCTCCTCGGCCTGCCGGACAATTTTCACGGACTGAGACTTCGTCCATACTATCCAACTCATTCGATAGCATTCGAGGATATCCGCGAACGGTCGAACCCCGGATTGTTCGGTGAAAGAGATGGGACGGATGGGCCGTATGGGACCGAGCTGCTTCGTTCGACTGAGGAAAAGCTCTCGCGGTGGCTCGTCCTTTCATTTTCAGATTCGCTCACTCCGGAGGTGGCCGTGCAGCTTGCCCGGAAATCTCCCTCAATCGAACTGGCGGAGACGCGCTCTGTGCGCAGGCCACTGTTTACGCCGAATGATTCGCTCTTCAGCCAGCAATATGGTCTCGCCCTGATCCATGCCACCCAGGCCTGGGACATTGTCCGATGCGATTCGACGATGCTGCTGGCCGATGATGATGTTGGTACCGACTGGACACATGAGGACTTAGCCGCCAACATCGCCATCAACTGGGGCGAGACTGGCATCGATACAAATGGCGTCGATAAGCGCGCCAATGGTGTCGATGACGATGGCAATGGCTTCATCGATGATTGGCACGGATGGGATTTTGATGGAGCCTATGGTGATACTCCGGATAATGATCCGCGCTCACCTGACAATCATGGCACGCACACAGCCGGAATCATGGCGGCCGTTGGTAATAATCATAAGGGTATTGCGGGCGTCGCATTTGGAGCGCGCCTGCTGCCTATCAAGACGGCGTGTGATAATTGCGCTGGTTTGGATTTTGGGTTTCAGGGTATTATCTATGCCGCGGACATGCATGCGAAAGCGGTGAACTGTTCGTTCGGAGGATCCAACTTCTCGCAGGCCGAGCAAGACGCGGTGAACTATGCATTTGCGAAAGACTGCGCGGTGGTCGCTGCCTCCGGCAATGATGGACAATTTCTCGATATTTATCCGGGCGCGTATCAGCACGTGCTTACCGTTGCCGCAGTCGGACCGGATGGAACGGTCACTGGATACTCGGACTACAATACACATGTCGCCGTCTCGGCGCCCGGCGGAGTGAACTATGATATTATCAGCACCGTGCCGGTAAACTCTTACGCCGGAGAACATGGCACCAGCATGGCATCCCCGCATGCCTGCGGCCTTGTTGGACTGGTACGGCAGCGGTTTCCCTGGATGACCGCCGGGCAAGCCATGCAGCAGGTCCGCGCAACGGCAGTGCCGCAACCAAGTGATGCGACGCGCCACGACCTTGTCGGTCATGGACTTATCGATGCGTACGCAGCGGTCACAGACACGAAAACGTATTCCGCACGCATCGAGAACGTCAGCATTGAAGACGATCTGAAACTCGGCCATTTTGTGGCCGGCGAGAGCGGCGGGATTGTACTCTCGGTGCAGAATTATCTCAAGCCCGTTCAGCAGTTATGGGCCACGCTGGAAATATTTCAGGGCTCGGGAGCCATCACACTCCAATCGAGCACAGTCCAGTTCGGGCAAGTGGGTGAGAACCAAACGGTCCAGAATGCTATGGCTGATCTTCGACTCTCGGTGAGTAATGCAGTCACTGCGAATACATTAGTCACAGTCAAAGTCACGTTTCACGATTCGATCGTCGGCTATGGGCCGGACATCGACTATTTCTCTTTTATCGTCAGTCCGAATTATCTCGACTTGAACGCGAATAACCTGACGGTAACGTTGAGCTCGCGTGGCACCATTGGCTACAACGATCCGGTCACAGACCATGAGGGAGCCGGATTTATCTGGAGAAATGCACCGCCCGCGATCGGTCCACTGGCACGAAGCGTTCTCTTCAATGGCGGACTGATGATCGGAACGGACCCGCAACATTTAGTCGATGTCGTCATCAATCAGTCCGATCAAGATGCGAACCATGATTTCGCTGCCACGGAAACGATCCATTCCGTCACGCCGGACCGTGGCGCAATCCAGGAATTGGTCTGCTCCTATTCTGATTCTCTCGCAGACTCTGTAACACGCGTTGGCGTGAATGTCACGCAACGCGCATACGCGTTTTCGCAGGGAGTTGCCGCCAACGCGGCTATCGTCCAATATGTCCTTCGCAAACAGTCGGGCCTGACCGACTGGCCAGCGAGCGACAGCACTGCCGCTGCACTTTATCTGGATTGGGACATCGGTCTCTCGGGCGCGCTGAATGTCACGCGTTTCGATTCGGCGCAGAATGCCGCAATCACCTATCGAATCGAGCCCAATTATCCGTTCGTCGGCATGAAGGTAATCTCCGCTCTGCCGCCGGGCACATCACTGAACTATCACGCAATCCGGAACGATGGCTCGCAGGGAGACATCAATACCTACGCCGGTGGATTTGACAAGAGCGGCAAATGGCGCGCGATGACCGAATTCTTTAACCCCGCCGGACCTGGCGATATTTCCATGGCTTTGGGCCTCAAGAATCTCCCGATGGCGTCCCGCGATTCCGTTGAGATGACGGTTGTCTTTGCACTCGCCCAAAGTCCGAATCTATTGAAGGAGACCATGGACAGCGCCGCCGCATTGTGGAATGGAGGACCGGCAGCCGTGTCGCCAGAGACAATCTACTCCCTTAATGATCTCGCGATCTACCCCGAGCCATTCCGTGATGCCTTGCACGTCGAATGGCCACAGCAGTCCGGCACTGGGACTCGGGTATCGATTATCGACGTGCTGGGTCGGGAAATAGTCTCGCAACAAGCTCGCGGCAATGGGTGCGACTTCGAATCGTTGCGGCTTGCCCCGGGGGTCTATTTTATCGAAGTCCAGTTGCCCGGCGGCCGACTGACAAAACGAATCATCGCTTCGGGATCCTAAACTGGATCAGGCATTCTCCTCGAAGTCGAACGCGGAGAGCGTTCGCAACAAGCGGAACCGCTCGACGATCTCTTCCATCGTCAGGTCTTCAATGCCTTCGGTTGAGAACTTCGAGCACGCATAGCTTGCCAGCACGGTCCCATAAATCACCGCTCGCTTGGCATCTTCGTAGCTGACGGATTCTCGCTTGGCCAGATAGCCGATAAAGCCACCCATAAACGTATCGCCCGCGCCCGTCGGATCGAAAATATCTTCGAGTGGAAATGCCGGCGCGGAAAAAAGATGCTCGTTATAAAAGAGGAGCGCGCCGTGCTCACCTTTTTTGATGACGACAATTCGGATGTCCCCCGGCGCCAGCATCTGCTGCAACCTTCGGCCTGCCACGATAAGGCTTGGATGATCGATCAGCAAACGCGCTTCGCTATCGTTCAGCACCAGCGCATTGGTATATCGCAAGGTGTTCTCGAGCCCTTCGCGGAATCCGGTGATCCAGAAGTTCATCGTATCCAGCAGTGTGAGTTTTGGCACGCGCTTGAGCTGGCGAATCACATCGAGTTGGAGGTCTGGCTGGATGTTACCTAAAACCAAAAAGCTCGGCGAACTGTACTTGGCGGGAATTACCGGCCTGAAATCGGCGAAGACATTCAGGTTGGTCGCGATCGTATCGCGAGTGTTCATGTCGTAATGGTAGCGGCCATGCCAGGAAAATGTCTTACCTCCCGGGACCACCTCGATGCCGGTCGTATCGATCTCGCGCTTTCGGAACAACTTCCAGGCCCGCTCGGGGAAGTCTTCGCCAACGACGCCGACGACGCCGACACTCTCGGGACTAAAATAACTGGCAGCGAGTGAGATAAACGTGGCGCTGCCGCCGAGCGCATCCTTGCGTGCCGCGAACGGTGTTTCGATAATATCGAGTGCGAGTGAGCCGACAACCAAAAGTGACATTATAAAAATGCTGAGTACTAAGTGCTGGTCCGTTTCCTGCGTTGGAATCTGGCAAAAATACGACAGATACCGATTGCCAACGTTACTAACCTCGGTTTTGTCCTTTGATCTTTTCACGAAAGCGGGCCTCGCACTTCTATGTGAGCTTTGCTGTTTGGGGTGCCGCATCTCCCCCACGTCATGGCCCGCGTCGCTCTACTTCTGATTACTGGATTTTTGATTGGATGCCCGCTACATGCGCAGCCGCTTCCTGAATCCACGCGGCTGCCACATCCGCCGGGGATCGCCCTTGTGCTGTCCGGCGGGGGGGCAAAGGGCTTCTCTCATATTGGCGTCCTCGAGGTCCTCGATAGCGCACATGTTCCGATCGATCTTATTGTGGGCACGAGTATTGGCGCGGCCATCGGCGGACTCTATGCTGCCGGTTACTCACCACAAGATCTGGAGAAGTTTGCCACGACCACGGATTGGCCTGAGATTCTTGGCCTCGAGGACGAAACGCATCGGGCAGAGCGTATCATGTCACAGAAGGATGCAGATCGAGCATTGCTTTCCCTTCGCTTTAAGGGCTTTCTTCATCCGGTGATCCCGCAGGCCATTTCCAGCGGCCAACGACTGACCATGCTTTTGAATTCGATGGTGCTCCGCGCACCGTCCGGCGTACCGAATGACTTCCTTCGCGATCTACGCGTGCCGTTTGCCGCAGTCACGACGGACATTGTGCGCGGTGAGCGGAGGCTCCTGACCAGCGGCGATCTGACCGAAGCGCTTCGGGCCAGTGCCACGCTTCCGCTTCGGTTTAGCCCGCTGCCACAGGATTCGACGATCCTGATGGATGGAGGTCTGATGGCGAATATCCCGGTCGATGTCGCTCGCGGTTTAGGAGCATCGCAAATTATTGTTTCGAATGCGACTGCGCCGTTACGATCCCGCGAGGAGTTGAATACTCCATGGGATGTCGCCGATCAGGTAATTTCGTTGATGATGCAGCGTCAATACGCCTCTGAGCTATTGCAGGCCAACATTATTATCACACCCGAGGCCACTCAACATGGTGACTATGATGCGATCAGCATTGCGGAAGCGATCGAATCCGGGCGCGTGGCTGCTCGTGCGATGTTGACGCGCATTGCAGCATTGGCCGCAACCGATCCACCTGCGACAGTTGCTGCAGGCGAACCCGTCCTCGATTCACTCGTCAGACTTCGCGTGATTACGCGTGGAAGGATAAATTACGATCCCGACTATGCAAAGGCGTGGATCGGCCATCAGCTCCGTTCTGAATCATTGGGCGAACTCGAGCACGCAACGATCCAGGACTACCGTTCTCGCGGCTTCAGCCTTGTTCGAATCGATAGCGTTGTGCTCCATCCTTCGAGCCGGTCTGCCGACCTATTCGTTGATGCCGGTTCGATTGCGAACATTGTGGTTCGAGGCGTTGGGATGACGGAATCCAGCCTGGCCACGGGTGAATTGCCATTTGCCATCGGTGATGTGTTTCGGGCCACCCAGGCCGATCGGGCATTGAAGAACCTTATTGGCACAGGACTCTTCGATTTTGCAATCCTTCAAATTTCCTACGATTCCTTGTGGCCCGGAACGCGGCTTCTCACTCGTGAGGATACCATGCTATCGCCACCATCACGCACTACCCTTCATGGCCCGACCGTGCTCGTCACGGTGCATGCCCGAGCCTCGAATGTCCTTCGTTTGGGAGTTCTGGCCGATAATGAGTTTGGCGCTCAGTTCTCCGTTGAGTTAGCGAATGAGAATATCGCCGGCAGCGGCGTCGAGTATTCGCTCATGGGTAATCTTGGGCCGGCGTCACGCAATGCTTCGCTCACGTTGGAGGCGCCGCGCCTGTTGCGCGGCTTCGCACTGTTGGAGGCGGCGGTCTATACCGGCTATCTCGACATTCCATCCTATTCACTCCAAACGATCACCGAAGATAATCGGATTAGCAGCACCACTACCGATGCCGTGCGTGAAGAACGCGATCTTGGCGTTCGATTGAAAGCTGGCGGGCAGGTCGAGCGGCTGGGCGCAATCACGGGCGAGGTCCGGAGTGAGCATCAGCGCTGGTTCTCCGTCCGCGATCTCGACCCGGTTGTCAATACGCTCCTTCTGAACGCCGTGCGAGGCGAGCTCATCATCGATTCGCGCAATGACGCCTCGTACCCGCACGATGGCACCTTCGTACGAGCCTACGCCGAAACCGGTCAGCCGGTTGCCGGCGGAAGTCCCGCCTATACGAAGCTCTATCTCGACGTGGAACAAGCGATTCCGGTTTCGGGCTTGCACGCAATCGTCCCGCGCTTTCGCATTGGGTTCGCGGATGCAGCGTTACCGCAACTCGAACAGTTCAACCTTGGCGGCATGGAGTCCTTTTATGGGTTGAACGCCTATGAACTCCGTGGCAAACAGATGATCGCCGGGAGCATTACGTATCAGATCGAGATCCCTCATGTGCTTTACTTCCCTACATTCGTTTCCTTCCGGTACGATCTCGGCGAAACCTGGCCGGAACCCGAAGAGATCAAGTGGGAAACGCTCGTCGATGGCATCGGCGCTCAAGTCGGCCTAAAGACACCGATCGGGCTGGCGCGCTTCGGCATCGGCGAGAACTTTCGGTTTGTACAGCTAGGCTCGCACCGGCTTGCCTGGAACACTCCCCGGTTTTATTTTTCTATCGGCTCCAACCTTTAGTCATTCTCATGCATGCACTCATCACCGGAGCTTCTCGCGGCATTGGTCTTGCCATTGCCGAGCGGCTCGCCACGCAACACGGAGCACAGCTTTCGCTGTGTGCTCGAAGCGAACCGGACTTGTTGGCCGCTCGCAACGGGATTGAGTCCAGAACATCGTCGAAGGTATTCACCGCCGTCTGCGATGTCACGAGCGAACGCGATATCGCGCGATTAGCCGAAGACGCTCAGAAAGCATTCGGCCCTATCGACTTACTCGTTAATAATGCGGGCATCGGTATCTTCCGCCCTGTCCAGGAGATGACCTCCGTCGAGTTCGATCAGGTCCTTGCCATTAACCTGCGGGGCGTATTCCTGATGACGCAAGCGGTGCTCCCGCAGATGAAGCAGCACAAGAGTGGTACGATCGTCACCATCGGATCGCTGGCCAGCAAGAACGGATTCGCGGGCGGAGCAGCATATTGTGCTTCGAAGTTCGGCGTGCGTGGCCTCATGCAATCGCTCTTTCTCGAAGTGCGAGCCTTCGACATTCGTGTGATGACAATCTTCCCAGGCACTGTCGAAACCGAGTTTTTCCACTCGAACGAACCTTCGAAGATTACGCGGCCCCTGCAGGCTGAAGACATTGCGGAAGCTGTTGCCGCTGTGATTCATCTGCCGCCGCGTGCAACCATCTCCGAACTCGACATTCGGCCGACGAATCCGAAATGAGGACTGCCAGAACCCCCGCTCCGCATCGCACGGCTGATCCCATTCTTCCAAAATAAAAAACCTCCGACGCGTTGCGTCGGAGGTCTCTGTTCTTCTCTCTTTCTCTCTGTAGGAGCCCGCTGATTAATTGTGATAGGTAAGAGTCATCAGCGAGCGCGTAAAATCTTCCTTCGTAAAGTTGGTACCATCGGTCGTCACGTTCCAGACATCGTACTCTTTCGCGAATCCGACGCCATACGAGAACCACTTGGTCTCAGTGATCGGCATGTTATATCCGCCAGAGTTATCCGGAGTTTTGATATCGAGCTGCGCCGTGGATGCGAAGGTCCCCGCCGGTACCGTGAGCGATACGTTCGCGTTATCGACGTTGATGGAAGTCTGGCCCCAAATCAGATCGTAGACCCAATTGATATTCGCTCCCGTCCCGTTGGAGTTCGTATTGTTCAGGAAATCCTTTGTGAAGACGCAACGCGATTGCGACAGCTTCGTCGAGCCGGGGAAACATTCCCAGACAAAAACGCTATCGTTGCGCGATGATGCAAACAGCGTATCAGTCTGCCAAACGTATGAGCTGGTGTTCGTAAAATCATCCGCAAGCGTACGGACACGACCAACGACGCCGGCAAGGATGGTATCGGTCGAAACCGGACGCGGCTTCTTGAGCATGTTGACCATCCCCATGACCTGCGCATTGCCATCGACGAACGCACCGTTCGAGCTCTTGCCGTTCGCGATGTACCACATGTCGATTTGGTTGCGACCGGCATAGGCTGCACTCACACGATACGTAATAGCAAAGCGATAGAGTGAATCGCCATTTGGTGCGAGTCCACCATAGCCAAGTGTCCGGACAGTATCCGGCGCACCGACGAGCGTCGTGATCGTCCCGTTGCTATTATAAATGTTTTCAATATTAGAGAACGCGTAGGTCCAGCCCGCACTCTTCTTATAATAGTAATCGCACATGTTATCCGACGCAAGCGAGCCGTGGGATGCACCTGTTGCAACCGGTCCGTTTGGCGTAACAGAACATGAGCTGAGAGTGAGGCAAAGGGTCAGGCTCAGCGCGAATCCAGCACAGCAGAGTGCCACGCTGGCTAACGATAGTGATCTGGGGGCTTTCATGGCTTAGGTTCGTTGTAATAAGGAAATCGTCCAAGAACTTGGGACTGAGCGAAACCCAGACTGCGGGCAAGCAGTCCGGACTCGGCAGTCCAATCATCATTCATTCTATAACAGGCAAACAAACCAGCAAGACTCACCGAATCGCGCGCCAAGATTGCGCGCCGAGTCCCACCAAGGCTCCGCATAACATTCTTTCCCGACTGAGCTCGACGGGGCCGGCCTACGGCCAAGTCCGCCTTGCAAAACGGGCAGATAAACTCTCCATCGTTACCGATGTATGAGCAGGATGGACAAGACTTTAACATGCCTACAATATAAAGTCGGTTCTGGCACCGGGACTGACAGCTCATGCTCAAAGCTTGCTATTATGCGATAATTTCGTGGAAGCCACGAATTTTTGTCAAAACAGGCGATTGCCACCCCTAAATTATTTGGAAATTCTCAACTTTTCTCGGATCCATTTAGGTGCTCCATTGCAAAGTGAAACGTCGAGGTCCCATGTGTCCGGAAATGAGATAACCGGTTCAAAAGTGAACAGCCCCTGACGCATCGCGCAAGGGGCTGTTCTTCAAATTCTCGGTATGGGGCTGTTCGGAGGAGCTAATTGTGGCTTATGGATACCAGCGACCGGGCAAAATCCTGTTTATTGAAGCTGTTGCCATCTGTGGTCACGTACCACCAGTCGTACTCATAGACGGGACCATAGAATGCCGCGTACCACTTATTCTCGCGATTAAAGTCCTTATCTTCGATTTCGGACGTTTGCACACTGATATTCACACAATGCGAAAATGTGCCGGCAGAAGTCGTCCTCGAACAATCTTTATCAGCGACCCTGTAATAGGTCCCATAATTTGGGGCATTAATGATGTCGTATCCCCAGCTATCGTTTGTTTTGAAATCGCGAAGGAACACCCGTCGGGACTGCACTTTGGTCGTCGATCCGGGCAGGTATTCCCAAATAAAGACCGTATCAAGTCGCGATGTGACCCAAAGCGTGTCCTTCTGCCACATATACATATTCGATGAGTTATTCGAAAAATCATCGACGATTGTGCGGACGCGACCCACGAGGCCGGCCAGGATTGTGTCCGTCGAAACCGGGCGAGGCTTCTTATAGTATGTAACCTCACCCTGAAGGGCGGCGTTGCCATCGACGAACGCGCCGTGACTATCGTCATCCCCTGTGGCTGGGATATAGTTGATATCAAGGAATGGCCGGCCCGAATAATTACTGAGAATTCGGTATGTGATTTCCATCCGGAACAAGGAATCACCATTCGGCGCAAAGCCATCAAAACCCATGGTCCGCACGGTATCCGGGGCCCCAGTATACGTATGAGCAAGATTTCCGCGCTGATCGTAGATGTGTTCCACGTTTTGGTAGACGTAGGTCCATCCCGCATCGCGCTTGTAAAAATAATCCGACATATTTGTCGAACCAAGGGCGCCATGCTCGGCCCCAGACATGGCCGGACCGCTCGGGTCAACTGAGCATCCGCTAGCGGTCAAGAGAAGTGCTCCGGCAACGGCCACGAGCATGAAATGAAGAGTTTTCATACTGAGAAAAAAGTTGAAGAAATTAACTCGGTTTTGCTTTCGGGGAATTGGCTTCAATAGCCCAGCCCATGGCAAAGGGCGGCTCGGCAGAAAAATGCGAACATGCTCACCATCGTTCCTCAATGGCAAGTTGAACAGCATTATAAATATAGTGCCAGGCCTGTCACGGAGCGTGACACCTCATGGATCTCGTTCGCCACGGGATTGAATAATACGTTAATAACGCCTGCAATCGCCACTAATGCTTAAGAATGCCTGACGGAGGAAGGACAAATCAGCCGTTCGAAAGAACGGTATATCCATTACAGGCTGCATGTGCGCTTCGCCGACTGTATCAAAACGACACAGACTGTACAGAAATAGAAAAGTCCTGACGCATCGCGTCAGGACTTTTTCTTCTCTTTCTCAATTACGCTCGCCTACGATGAGACGATATGTTTGGTGGGGGGATGGTAAGAGTTAGTTGTGAGTCACCGACACCAGCGAGCGTGAAAAATCTTCCTTATTAAAGCTATTGCCATCGGTGGTCACATACCACCAATCGTATTGGTATACGGGCCCATAGAAGCAAGCGTACCATTTGTTCTCGCGATTGAAGTCCTTATCTTCGATCTCCGTGGTCTGGACGGCAACATTCACGCAATGGGAAAATGTACCAGCCGCCGTCGTCATCGAGCAGTCTTTATCATCGACGAAATAGTAGGTGCCGTAGTTCGGCGCGTTGATGATATCATACGCCCAAGAATCATTGTTCTGGAAATCCCGAAGGAAGAGGCAACGCGATTGAACTTTGGTCGTCGTTCCGGGCAAATACTCCCAGATGAAGACCGTGTCGAGCCGCGAAGTGACCCACAGGGTATCCTTTTGCCAGGTATAGGAATTCGCGGAGTTGTTTGTGAAATCATCAACCGTCGTTCGCACTCGGCCGACAAGCCCAGCGAGGATGGTATCGGTCGAGACCGGTCGCGGCTTTTTCAGCAGCACGGTTTCACCGGTGAGCCCCGTCACACCGCCATCGACGAACGCGCCGTTGGTTGAATTCTTCTTGGTCGATGGAATGTAATAGACGTCAAGATACGGAAGCCCTGCATAGGTGCTGAGGATCCGGTATGTGATTTCGATGCGGAAGAGCGAATCTCCGTTCGGAGCAAACCCATCGAAGCCCATGGTCCGAACAGTGTCCGGCGCGCCAGTGAGCGTATGAACTACCGATCCGTTCGTATCGTAGATCTTCTCCACGTTCTGGTACACGTAGGTCCAGCCCGCATCGCGCTTGTAATAGTAATCCGACATATTCGTGGAGCCTAAGAGTCCGTGCTCAGCTCCAGACATGGCCGGACCAGCCGGATCAACGGAGCAGCCGGTCGTTGTGACACTCAAAAGCCCAATCACTAAAGCAAGAAAGGTAAGGGTCTTCATATTAAGACCGGAGGCGCGATTGCCGGAGGAACGCCGCGGTTTACCGGCAGCAAGATCGGCCTTGCAAAACGGGCAGACGTGCTCGCCGTCATTGCCGATATACGAACAGGATGGACAGGATTTCAACATATTCTATTTTACTGAGAAAGAAGTCAGTGGAAATTCCACTCGGCGAACAACTCACCTCGTGGTTTTTCTATGTTTTACAATATACTCTCAAGTCTGTCAGCAAAGCTGACACCTGACCCTAAATTTGATGAATTTCAGAATGTGCTGAATTCAACCTGCAATCGACACTTTTACTTTCTGAAATGCCCGATTATGCTACCCAGCAATGTCACCATAATTCCATTTTGGAATCATGTGTCGTCCGCATGTGCTGTTATGGTACATAATGCAATTTCTTGTGGCCACTCTTTTGCATGGCATACCGCATACGGTTCCGGTGTGAATAGATGGTGTACGGATTTGAACTTCACACCGCCCGCACTGGCGGGGCTTTATATTCATCACCCCTTAACCAGCTTCGGCGTCTCTCGGGTGGCGAGATGCGATGGTAGTAGACACTGCTGGTAGGCTCTCAAATTTAGTTGCCCGTTGAGCACGAACAAAGAACTTCGCTCGATGAGAATAATTATACTTACACGGAAAATTTCTCATTCACGCGCGAATTCCGCCCGGAACAAGAACATTTTTGCTCACTCCACCGCCACGCCGGTAGTCAAATCGGAATAGAGCGCGAGCAAATCCGCGGAGGGTTCGGATTTGAATTCGAGCTTGAGTTTTTGCGAGTAATCCGAAAATATCTTGGCGAGTTTGCCGGTCTGCCGGCGTCGGGCGCTGACAATGAGCAATCCACGGAGTGCCTCTTCATCGAACTCGTCGAGCGCAAGGAGTTTGTGGCACATCTCTTCGACGCGATCGAATAGGCCGCGCTCGAGATCGGTCTGGATGAGCCGGAGCGCTGCCGTGCGGCGGAGCGTGGCGAGCCGCGAGCGCATGCCATCGATCCAGGGACCATAAATCCCTTCGAGAAACGGTCCGCCGTCCGTCAGGCGAACAATCTGCTCGTAGTGAAATGAGACGGAAAAAAGTGCGTTGCGTTTGCGGGCTTGCCGCGCGTCTGCGTAATGCCGGAGCACGAGTTCGCAATCGGTTTCGACTGTCGGAGAGAGCTGATAGCCATCTTCGGTGAGGATAATGGTTTCGGACCCACCCAAAAACGCGCGCGCGCGCTTGACAGTCGTATGCACGGCGTTACCGGCGCCGGCGCCGTCTGGTCCGCCAATGCCATCAGGCCAGAGCCGATCGATCAGCGTTTCGCGTGAGATGCCACTTCCGGCAAATCCTTTGGAGGAGGTCCGAGAGTCCACGGCCTCGGCGCGCATTGTCACGAGCAATGCAATCAATTGCCGGACTTTTGTCTCGCGGTCACGCTCTCGTTCTCTGCCTTCTCGTCCATCGCGATCGCGGCCATCGCGTTCACGTCCATCGCGGCCCGAACCGTTCTCGTGGAAGCTATCCTCCATTGTGTCGAGCCGCTCGATGGCTAACGATCCGAATGTGCAAATGCGGATCGTGGCCGAATCCTCTGATTCACCATTCGACTCCTGCACCGTTGCGGATGTGGAAAGCGCGGTTGGCGAGCGCCATTCGTTTTGCTTCGGAATGGAATCTTCAAACTCTTTCTGGATTCGCTCTCGCAGTTCGGGCGCGTCCCATTGCTCGGCAAGCGAACGAATATCGGCAACACGATTGGCAAGATGCGCACGAATACTCTGACGCTCGTTCCCATCGCGCGCCTGTCCCAGGGCCTGCCGGAGCAATCGGGCCTCGGCCAGCGCAAAGCGGAGAAAATAGGGATTGCGCTCTTTGTAGTCCGGCCGAAGGTTCTCCACTTCACGCCGCGCTTCATCGATCCGTCCAAGTCCGGCGTAGGCACCGATCAACGCGGTGCGAGCGGTGCGCCTGGCCGTGAGTTGTTCCCCGGCTAACTCGATCGAGGCGGTTGCCACCGCAAGGGCATCCTCGTAGCGTCCCAGGCCGACGAGTGCCAGTGCCTTTTCATTCTGCGCCCAGGCCGCGAAGGACTCATGGTCGTGGCTGCGTGCGAGCTGGATCGCCTCTTCGGCAAATTCGAGTCCCGCGTGGTAGCGACCCAAAAAATTCATCGCGGTCGCGCGGCCTTCGATGAGTGATATTCGTTGGAGTAAATTCGGTGACTGGGCCACGACGCGCGCATCTTCGACCAGGGCCGCAAGTTGTTGCGAGCACTCACGGACTTTTTCCGGGTCCTGCGTAACACCGGCGATGATCATGCGCCAGAGATTACTCATGATTTCGGCAAAGCGAATGCCGTAGCGGCGTCCATTCTGAAGTCCGAGATCGCAGTAGCGCGCCGCGGATTTGAGATCGCCGGTGGCGAAGGCGGCGAGCGCTGCTTGTACCAGGAACATCGTCTCGACCAGCGTATTGCCCCGCTGCTTGGCGAGCGCCATGATCTGTTCGGTCAGCTCGCTGGCTTGCGCGTTCTGATCCTGTTTCAGCTTGCTGTTAACGGCGACGCGGTAGTAGAGCGAATACTCATCGAAGCGCGACTCGGCGAGCAACTGCGCCACGGGCATGCCTTCCTCGATGAGTGCATCGGCCTCGCGGAGCCGGCCGGAATTCAGCAGCGCCTCGCCCTTGGTACGCACTAAAAGTGTAAGCAGCCGCGCCCGCTCCAAATTTGTTTCCGGCACTGAGGAAAGTGCGGAGCGCGCCTCAGCGGCCCACCGTTCGAACTCCGCGTAGGATGTGCGGCCGTGGTGCAAGATCGCCCGCATGCAGGCGACTTTGCCTTTAGCGATCCCTTTTAGTATTGGAGAATATATGGCGGACGATTGAATAAACTTGTTGAGGACCGCCGCGTGCTCCAGATCTCGCTCCGCTTCGATGGGGGACGTTGCGCGCAACGCTTCGACGAGTAGACTGTGCAACTCCAACAAGTCACTCATGGCCGCTTCGCTCAGATCCGGGCCGAAGCGCCAGGTGATCTCATCTCGAATCGGACGCAGGGCCATCAGCAGACGCAAGCATTGTTGCGGCTCCTGCGACCAAAGCGATTTGACGACACCGGTCGACCAATGGAGAAAATACTCGGCCCGCTCCGGCATCGTGGACGATCCATCACCCGCGGCGCCCAGCTTCGAAAGCGTGAATGGAAGTCCGGTGACCGTCAGGAATGCGCTGCTATAGAGCGGCAGCCGGTCGCGCCCGGCTATCCAGACGATCGCCAGCACCAAATCATGCTCGCGCACTACACTGCCCCGCGCCTGATCGAGCACCGTATTCCAGAAATGCTGGTGCGAAAATTCATAGCATCCGTTCGACGATCGATCATCGAGTGGGGATGACCGGTCCTCGATCGGCTCGGCGGACAATACGATCGAGGGCGTGGCCCGGCGAATAATCGATTTGAAGGTTAGCAGATCGATCGACCGCTGAAAAATTTCGTCCGAAAGATCTTGCGCGCCAAGACGATACGTCAGTACTTTCCGGAGCAAATGGAGATCGAACTGCTCGCCGAGCAGCGCGGCATGGGCGATCACGATTTGCTCGTGCTCGTTCAATCGTTCGAGCTCCCGCTGGAATCGGACGAGGGCTTCGGTTTCACCGGCATCCTGCGTCGCTGCTTCCAACTCCGCGTGCTCGTCCTCCATCCAATGACCCTGATCGTACTGGACAACGCCGGCAGAAACGAGTTGCCGCAGCATCGTGCGCAGCCGAAGCGGCCGGCCCGATGTCCGGTCGCGAATGGTCTCGATCAGCCGTTCACTCGGTGCGATTTCAAACAACATCTGGAACATCCGCCCGACGTCACTCGGTGGCAAGTCTGTGAGATTCAGGATTTCACTTGCGCGTTCTTCGCGTAGCGCGATCTCCCGCATCAGATGCTCGGAGCCGTAGCCGCGCGGATGCTCGCTCCTTCCGGAAGTGCGGCCATCCGAATTTCGTCCGGTGCCGGAGCTGATATGGGTGCGCTCCGTAAGAATTACAAATTTCGATGCTGACGACAGACCAAGAAAGAACTGATCGAAAAGCGGAAGGTCTTCAATATTATGGACATCCTCCAGAATGATGACGAGCGGATATCGCCGCGCCAGTTCGGTCATCGAGTCGAGCAGTATCTGGAGTGCGGGAGGACCGGACTCGGTTTCGAGCAGCAGACCAGACCCGGAGGAATTAGCCGTCGCGGTTTCGCCCTTCAAGATACGAAGGCTGCGTAATAACTGCGCGAGGTGCTCCTGGTGTGCTAATGTTGCGCCGAATGCATTGACAATCGGCTGCAGGGCGGCGGCATTCCCTTCGAGATAGCGGGCATGCACAATCGTACACGACTCCCCATACTCCCGAGTCAGATAATCTTCGAATTCGCGCACCAATCGCGATTTTCCGCCGCCGGACTCCCCAGTAATCAACGCATACTTCGACTCGCCTTCTTCCAGAAATTCACGAAATAGCCCCGAAAGACGACGCAACTCCCCTTCCCGACCCACAAAGGGCAGGATATTC
Organism: Bacteroidota bacterium; assembly: GCA_030706745.1. Classification (NCBI taxonomy): domain Bacteria; kingdom Pseudomonadati; phylum Bacteroidota; species Bacteroidota bacterium. The sequence goes on along the minus strand of JAUZNX010000005.1, from coordinate 116,513 downwards.
TGATTCAAATACTTATGACATAGGGAATTCATGCAAGCGAATGAATCCAGGCGCCCTTTATAGAACGGGCCTTGGTGGCAGTCGAACTAGACAAAAGAGACTCAGAAGATAACCACTCCCATGCGCGGTGAGTTCGGATGGAAACTCAAACAATTGTCCGAAACCTCCGCCGCAGGAAAAACTCAACAATAATAAGACCAACCATCTCAGGTCCGCAACAAAATATCGATCGGCATCCCGCGACCCCGGATCATGACGCGGTTAATTCTCGATCCAGGGTCTCGGGCAAATGGAATCTCGCGCTACATCGGCCTCTCCCCTTACTTGAGGATATTAAATTGGCCGAGAGCTTTGCTCAGGTCGTTGGCCTTACTCACGACGTTCGGATTTAGCTTGGCCGTTCCGAGCGCTTGATTGATGATCGCGGCTTTTTGTTGCACGTCTTTCGTGTCGGTCTCGCTAACCGGAATCGTCGGCACCGTGCTGATATTCTTCGTCGCCGCTTCCCGGACGGCAGGATTGTTCGAACGCGATGCATGGCTTAGCACCTCCAGCGCCGTAATCCGATCGGATGGTGTCGCTACCGAGGCATACGCGGAGACAAGGTTCACGAGCCGCACATCGAACTGGTCCGACTCGAGCGTGATGATGCGCAGCGCCAGATTGCGCTCCATCGGATTCTCGCTGGTCAGGTGCTTGATATACGACTCAACGAGCGCGCTTTTTCGCTGCTCATCGGCCTGCTTTTGTTCTTGCACGCGCTGCTTCTCCTGATTGCTGTTCATTGCATAGTTGAACCAGGTGCCGAGCACCAGAAGCAACACAGGCATGAGTATCTTGGATATTACTTCGAGGACTTTTTCGGTATCGCGCAGAAGAAGGCTCTTGGGCTTTGTTGGCTCTTCCATATTACAAAGAATAAATAAATTGGACTACTAAACCACAGCACATCCATTGCGGGCAATTGCCGTGCCTGAAGGGGGAAGTGACTCCTGCTTTCGCGGCAGGGATTACCAACGGGAACGGTGGGGATGGGAGCCGATACTAATGTAATCTGAGGGCTTCGGCCCTTTTTTCATTGGAGGGGATTCCTATGCGTAAGTTTGCACCCATGATCCTTCCATTACTCACGCTCGCCGTAGTCCTCGCCGGAGAAGATGTGTGGGTTTCCGTCGCGGCGATTGTAATCGCGGCCTTCTCTTTGGGATGGAACATTATGGTTTGGCGGAAGGCCATGAAGCCGGTCGTTCGCCTTGTAATACGGAATTATGACAATCGTCGGTTTCCAGAGATGGGCCCGCCAAGAATAAACATTCTTTGTCTGCGCTTAAGCTTCGGCTCTGAGTTCATTTCATTCAAGAGCACACCTGAATTCCGAGATGATAAAGGCAGATCTCTTCGGTGGTCGCCGGTTGATCCAGAGGATTGGAATGCCTCGTTCGATAAGGACGAATCGCCCGTGACAATTCACCTTGACTATCTGAATCTGGAACACGATAGCAGAACGATCCGGGCCATTTGCCGATTTGATGAAAAGCGGCTCGTCGTACGCACAAATACGATTCGATGTGAAGACCTGTTAAGGGCGCGAGCCGACGGTGTAAGTCGTAAGAAGCCCGGAGAAGGGTCGGTCGAAGAGGAGATGGCTGCCGCATTTGGAGTAGATTGACTTAGGTGGCAAACGATGTTATGTTAATCTTAGGGGCCGAAAGCCCCTCTTTTATTTGTGGAAACGGGCTGTGCGTAAATTTGCAGTCATGGTACTGACATTCCTGCTGTTTTCCCTCTCATTCCTTGCCGACGTTGACTGGGAAAAGCATGTAGCCTTCATTGCTGCTTTGGCCCTCTCAATTGTGAAGCTTATCGAGTGGAGGCAAAATTATGGCTTCTCGATCCGCTTAGATGTGGTGAATTACTATCATAAGGAGCGCGATCCCAGGGGCGAAAACGTACACGAGGATATGCTGCTTCTGTACATCATCGTTCGAGGGGATAAGCTAATTAGTGTAGACGGCGTTTCATTGAGAGATCAGCGCGGACGCGAAATATCGGCAACGTATGATTGGGAGCGCGATTGGACATTCAGCAAGGAGGAACGGTCCTATCCCATCCGCTTCGAGAACATACAGCTCTGGAAAGGTGAAACTAAGAAAGTACGAGCCGAAGTAACCTACAACGGGCATAAGCGACCGAGGCGGAGCGGTTACATTGGCTTCGCGAGACTTAGAAGCGTTGATGAGACCATACTCATGGACAGAAAGGTCGCACCCTCAGGCACCGACATCGATGCACCATTATAAGAAGCTGCCAAGTATGAAAACCACAACCCTTGCCCCCCGCGGGATTCAAATTAGGATACCGCTCGATCTTAGAATCTCACGACGCGGGAAGATCGGTGGGTTTTCTTTAGGTCTTAACGAACGTCTTAATCACGTATTGCCGCGACCACGTATTGTGAAAAAGCTGGTTCACATCTTCAAAAAAATGCACTAAGTCGCTCGTTGCTGAAACCTGGCGCATCTCCTTGATTTCGTTCTCTTGATACGGCAACGATATGACACTCCTCAGAAGATGCAAAAACTCGTCTTCGGTCCATGCGTTCGCCCGAAGAAGTGAATGCGTCGTTTCGGAATCATCAATACTGTAAAGATAGGCTCCGCCACCGTCATTGTAAAACTTTATTTGGAATTCTTTCCCCGATTTGTATGAGTCCATTGCGCAATAGCGAACGAGCCGCCAATCTCAGCCGTTCCGTGCAGCATGTGTACTCTCGATTGGACTGCATTTGGGACCTTCCTTCTCTTCGGCGCGACTCTGCTCCTCGTCTGGGTAACTAAGGGCCTATGGACTGAAGCTCAAAACCAATTGAAGGAGCAAAAGCGCGCTACCTCTCTTCTGAATAAGCCCTTTCTAAGAATAGAAGATTTGGATGCAAAATGGTTCGATACGGTGACAGGCAATAATTACGGAATTGTCTTCCGGCTTTACAACGCGGGTGGGGGTGCGGCATGGAATGTTCATGTTCTGAGTACAGCAACGGTCATCGGTGCGACACCAATGATGCAAGCAGACGGAGACTACTACGAGGCCTTCATTGGGAGGGGTGAGAGATTTATCGTGCAGGTGCCAGGTAGATCATTGGCGGGCGTGTTAGACCATTACTACCTCTCCTTGCGGCTAACAATAACTTTCGATGATGTCGATAAGCCGGGAAACAAGATCGAGTACAAGGCGGATCGAGTACCTGACGGACAATGGTCAATCCTTCCAATGTTTTACAAAATATAAAAGCCACAACCCCTGCGAGTGCGGGGATTCAATTTAGGACACCACCCAATCCCAGAACCTCACGATGCGGGAACGTCAGTCGGGTTCTTGTTATAGAGCAATCCTCATTGAATACACAGAAGCACGTCTCTCAGTGCTGATGCGGCGACTGCCGTAAGGTGACTCGGTACGACCTGCCCAGCACTCGCTCCGAGAGAGTAAACAAGCCATACGACTTCTATCTTTTCCATAGCGATGATCGAACCCACCACGAATCTGAGCCGTTCCGTGGGGCATGGCACCATTACCGCAATTACCGACTGACAATCTCTATAAGTTTCTCGCCCTTGCGGGCGTAGCCTTAGTTCTTGTCTCTGGCTATCTCCAAATTCAAGCAGGGATAGTGGAGGATCGGTGGGAACGGGACATCACATCAAAAACACAGATCCTTGCGAATGAAGTCAAGGCGATGAGCGACACTTACAATAGAGATACAGCGAAAGCGGACAGTGCAATGCTCGCCCAAAAGCCAGCATGGGATTTGGCTGTGCATAGATCGGACTCAATTCTTAACGAGCACTTGAATGAGTGGTGGCCGTGGAAGTTGGCGCTCGAAACAAGGGTCATCGACCTTTGGATGTGGTGGATTGGATGGATTCTCACGTTAGGGGGCTTCTGGCTCTGGTATTGGAAAGTTCAACGCTTCAAGGATCGCAAACTAAAAGCGCGGACCGAAGCTCGTGAGCGAAAGAACGTGAAAGCCGCATTCAAAAACCCTAAAGCATAAAGACCACAACGCTGCACCCGCGGTGATTCATCTTAGGGATACAACCACAATCTTTGTGATGACTTAAGGTAAGCGGGCCAATTGAGCCGCTCGAATGTCCGCATCTTCGAGTGAAGGAAATTGCTTCAGTATCTCTTCCGTGCTTTCACCAGCAGCGAGAAACTCGAGGATGGTCTCGACCGCAATCCGCTTGTGGCGAAACGTCGGCTTGCCACCAAGAACCGCTGGGTCAATTGTGATGCGACCAAAGATTTGCTCCATACCTGAAGAAGAGCCTGTGAGCACAGATAATTCCTATGATGCTTCCATATACTCGAAGCGGCGTGAATCGACGACGATCTCGTTGGGATCGCTTTCGCGGGTATGACAACGGCCCCCATCCCGCCACCACAATCTTTCAAAATTCATCCGGAAGCTGCGATGCCGGGGGTCGCGAACCCTGTTATAATAGGGGGAGGGGTTCCTCTTCTTCCGATACGAAGTATGGAATTTGAATCAGGTCCCATTTTTCTCATTTCAGAAAATTATGGCTATTTATCCAAAGGGCAGGATGCGGCCATTCATGAATATTTTCCGAAAATCAAATACAAAATAATTCGGCATTACCAGAAGGCACCGGCGAATACTGGCCAGAATCGAGAGTTACGCCCTGTGCAGAGCTGACAGAGAGTGACGGTTACGCCGCTTCCAGGAGTTCGAAGCGGCGTGCATCGAAGACGATCTCGTTGGCCAGTTCGCGTCCGCGCTCGTCTATCTTGTGCAGCGGCATGATCTTCGCCGCGTGGACGATCGCCATGTCGAGTCCTGCTTCGATCGCATGGTGCAGGAAGACGGAGTTCAGGACGTGGCGCGAGTGCGGGTTGAGTCCGAACGAGATATTCGAGACACCGAGGATCGTCCGGCACTGCGGATGCGCGGCTTTGATCATGCGGATGGCTTCGACGGTTTCAATTCCGGCTTTGCGGAATTCGTTATCGCCCGAGCCAAGCGTAAAGGTGAGCGTGTCGAATATGAGATCTTCTTCGCGCATGCCGTATTTATTGACCGAGAGATCGATAATGCGCTCGGCGATTTCGAATTTCTTCTCGCGGGTCTTGGCCATCCCATCTTCATCGATGGTGAGTGCGATGACCGCCGCGCCGTACTTTTTGCAGAGCGGCAGGACGTGCGCCATCCGCTCTTCGCCATCCTCCATGTTGATGGAGTTGACGATGGCGCGGCCCGCATAATGCTTCAGCGCCACCTCGATGACAGGGTACTCGGTAGAATCGATGACGAGCGGCACGGTGACGGCAGTGTTCATGCGAGAGATGACTTCGCGCATGTCGCGGACTTCATCTCGGCCGACATACGCGACGCAAAGATCGAGCATGTGCGAGCCTTCTTTGATCTGTTCTTTGGCCATCGAGACAGCAGCATCCCAATCTTCGTTGAGCAACAGATCGCGAAATTTCTTCGAGCCGTTGGTATTGCACCGCTCGCCAACGATGACCGGCGCTGGATCGACATGCATCGGCACCGAAGAATAAATCGAGGAAGCCGAAGGCGTCCAATCGATCGTGCGCGCGTGCGGCGTGATGCGCTCAGCGAGCATCGAAAGATGCTTGATGTGCTCCTTTGTTGTGCCGCAGCAGCCACCGATGATCGAGACGCCGAGATCGCCGACGAAGTGGGTCATGTACTTCTCGAGTTCTTCGGGCGTAAGATGATAGTGCGCATGCCCGCCGATGTTCTCAGGCAGTCCGGCATTCGGCATAATGAAGATCGGCTTGGGAGATGTCTGCGTAAGGAATCGCACGTTCTCCTCCATCTCTTTCGGTCCGGTCGCGCAGTTCATGCCGATGGCCGAGATGATGTCGTAGGGTTCGAGCGCCGTCAGCGCCGCGGCGATCTCGGTGCCCATGAGCATCGTGCCCATCGTTTCGATCGTGACCGATGCGATGATCGGCAGGCGTGCCTTTTTATCGCGAAAGAGATCTTGCGCGGCAGCAAGCGCGCACTTCATCTGGAGCAAGTCCTGACAGGTCTCGATGATGAAGAGATCGGCGCCACCATCGAGCAGGCCGGCCATCTGTTCGTAAAACGAATCGCGCATTACATCGAACTGGATATGTCCAAGCGATGGAAGCTTGGTGGTAGGACCAATCGAACCAGCGACGAAGCGCGGCTTCGCCTTCGTCGAAAACTGAAGTGCCATCCGCTTGGCAATCGCCGCGCCTTCTTTGGAGAGTTCGTAGGCGAGCGACTCCAGTCCGTACTCGGCGAGCACGATGGATGCCGAGCCGAACGTATCGGTCTCGATCACGTCGGCGCCAGCTTCGAGATAATCACGATGGACATTTTCGACCGCCGAAGGCTTCGAGCGCACAAGGTACTCGTTGCAGCCGGCCAGATGCTCGCCGCCGAAATCGTCCGGCGTGAGGTCTTGAGTCTGCAGGTTCGTGCCGGTGGCACCATCGAAAACGAGCGGGCGCTCGCGGGTGAGTGTGCTCAGGTCCATACAAATAAAACACCCCGTTCGTCAAAGACCAACGGGGTGATGCAAGTAGTGTGAAGTTATCTACAATTACGCTTTAGCTATTATTTTATGTCGCAGCAAGCTGTTGGTCAAAGCACGACATAGGTAGTAACGCAAGTGATGAAAATTGGTTTCAGGGTGTCGCCAATCGTGGTCGCGGGCTTTAGCGCTCAATTGCAGGCACAGTGACCACAGCAGCTCTGTTTATGTATCTTTGCGTCAATGATCGGCACTTTCAATTCCCCCATCGGCCTCATCGCCATCCGTGCCGATGAGAATGGAATTCGCTCGATGGTTTTTGTCGAGGAAGATAAATCAATTGAAGCTTATGATCCCTCACCAATCGTAGAGCGGTGCATTGCGCAATTGACTGAATACTTCTCCGGTACGCGCACAAAGTTCGATCTTCCACTCGCGCCGGATGGAACTGAGTTCGAAAAGCAGGTTTGGGAAGAATTGGAACGTATTCCGTTCGGCGAAACCTGTTCGTATCTCGACATTGCGAAGCGGTTGGATAACGCGAAAGCCATCCGTGCCGTTGGCCGGGCTAACGGGGCGAATCCGATTGCGATCATTATCCCTTGCCACCGGGTCATTGGCAGTGATGGGAGACTGGCAGGCTATTCCGGCGGACTCTGGCGGAAGCGCTGGCTTCTCGACCACGAGGCAAGGATAGCGAGGACTGTGTTATTCTGATGATGGATTAATTTCTGCCAGAAACCTTCGCTCTCGAAAAATGGGAACGCCCACTGGCTAATCCGTCTTCTATATTGCGACCTTCTTGCTTCTCGCTTCGGAACTCCGTCAAAAACTTGCTTATTCTGGGCGAAATTCGCCAAGTGGATTAAAAATTGCCATGCAGGTGTAATTTTTCACTTCGAGCGAAGTTCTTTGCATGTATCGGGATGCCAGTGCGCGCTTTCGCAGCTTGCTTCCCGGTGCGCTTCAAAGCATTTGGATCCGAAGCTTCTGACTGACGAATATGCCGTTCTTTGGCATCCTCGTTGATCAGCCCGGACGCGAGACGTTGTAACTTTTTCCCTACGCATCGGCCTTATGGCATAGACGCGCACTACACAGCTATGCCAGTGCCTGCTTCGAACCAAATGCACGAAGAACGCTTCGCAGGAGACGATCCGCCAATGCCAGACGACCACTCGTTTGGCAAGGGTGAGCCATTAGACGATCCGATTGCGAACTCCGGCGAGGCGGTACTCTTGCAGGAGGCAATGCAGGAATCCGCCAGGCAGCGAAGCCGGAAACATGAGTTCATTGACACAGCGACCGATCGACATGCTGCCCCGGGACACGAGTCAGACGAGGCGCTCTTCAAACGCTATCAAGCTGGAGATGAAGCTGCGTTTCTTATGCTCTACGAGCGGTATAAGACGAGCATCTTCGCGTATTGCGCCCGTGTGCTCATGAGCGAAGGTATCTCACGAGACGTAGCCGAAGACACATTCCAGGATGTGTTTCTTCGATTGGCGCAGTACCGGCAGACCTTTACAGGCGGCGAGTTCAAGGCGTGGATCTTCACGGTCACGCGGCATTCGTGCCTGACGGCCAAGAAGTTGGCGTTTCGTCAGCGGGCCTCGACCGAATATGTCGGCAACTCGGAAAACTTCGATGATGATGCGTCAGTCGAAGTGCGTCTGGCATTTTCGCACAATGACGATCCCCTCGAACGGATGTCACGTGCGGAACAAGCGACATTGCTGCAACAGGCAATTGCGCGGCTGCCCGAGGAATTTCGTGAAGCACTCATCATGAGTGAGTACGATGGGCTGACCTACGACGAGATCGGCCGCATTACGGGAACATCGCTTTCGACGATCCGTATTCGAATTTATCGCGCGAAATCGCGCTTGCGGAAGATGTTGCTGCCGATCCTGGGCGATCAGGCAGCAGACCTGCTCGGTGAGAGTGACTGATTTTTTTCTGACAATCGATATGAATAAGCCCCGAACGGAACAACCGAACTTGAACGAGTACTCGGCAACGACCACCGAAGAACTCATCGTGCAGTATCTTGATGGCGAGCTGCACCGAAAGGAGCTCGAGTCCGTCCTCTTTGGCCGATTGGCCCAGAGCGAGGATGCACGTACGCTCATGCGCGAGCATTTGATCGTTCGCGGTGCCATTCGGGCATCGGCCGATCATGAGCTGTTCCAACTTTCCGAGAGTCTGGACCGAAAGACGCGGTCACGGATCGAACAGGTCCTCCAGGTCATGACACCCGAACAGCAGCTCAGCTATGCTGGGGATGCTCCTGCCGTCCGTACCAATCTTATATCGCGCAGGCTGAACCGCTGGGCACTTCGCCCGAGTCTTGCAGTGCTGGTCTTGCTTCTCGCGATCGGGACGACGTGGTTCGTTACCCGCACGACTGATACTCGCATCGCAACGAATCAGCCCGCACAAACTCCGACAGTAACGGCTCCGGTACCAACTGCTCCGGCACAGCAGATTGCACCACAATCTGCTGTGCAACAACCGATGGCCGCATTGCCGGTGCAGCATGCGGAAGCCTCGCACCGTGCCGCGATGCGTTCGACTTCAGCTACAAAGTCCTCTATGTCCGTTGCGAATCAGCAGCAGCTCGCATCAAATGGAAGCTTTGAGCCAAAGACCGAGACCAGACCTGGAGAGCCAACGATGGACGAGCTGAACCCTTCGAAGCGCTTTGCGAAAATTCTGAACGCCTCGGAGAAACGGGAAGTCGTAGTCACGAGTCACGATAGACTCTAAGGGTTCACGGCCAACTGGAAGGGCAAACGGATAGCGTGAAACGATTCAGAGTGATGGGTAGTCTTCGGCGGGTTGTATCCCACCTCATTCCGTTCGCCCTCACCGTGATTTTTATTCCTTCGGTCTCCTCCGCGCAGCAAGCCCACGTGGTGGCGACGCTTCCGGAGAAACTCGAAAGATTCGATCGGCAAAACGATGCCACCGATGGTGAAACGATCGATGAACTGATTCAGCAACGGATCGATCAGGAATGGAAATCGTACGGTCCACAGGCGCGCCCGGAGATATTGAAGACGACTGCGGATTACGCTCGGCTCGGCTCGGAATCGCATGACCTGCTCTATGAAGCGAGCTTCCATCTTCAGCCGCATTACTATAACCACCTTGCAACCGGACCGGACACATCACGCAACGTCGAGCGCGGACAATCGGTCATGTATTATGTCGGTTCGGCGCGCACGCCACTCGCATTGCCGGTCGTCAGTAATCTGACAACGGCTCTCTCCGGCAACGAAGCCTCGTATACGATCAACCTTGGAATTCTGCCGCTTCCGTATCCAGGGCATCCGGATTCCGTCCGATATTATGTGGTGATCGAGCGTGCCGTTGAATCCAACCACTCGGATGTTCCCCCAATTCGCTTCGAGCGATTCCATAAAGATTTCACGGCAAAGGCCGACGAGACTGTGCCGCTACGTCTGGCCGGCGGTACGCTGGCCAAGGGAGTTTACATCGTGCAACTCGAGAACGGTCAGATGCTCGATTTCTACGATGACTTTGCACGCTTTATCGAAGAGCATATTGTCATCAGCAGTGAGCGGCTACGCTTCGCGCTCGGCAAACAGACCATCTCCGATATCTCATCGCGACTTTCTATTCCATACTCCGTCGCACGGACCTGCAAGGTCACAGTTCAGCTCCTGAGCGTCGTCGATACCACGAATGCGATGACGATTGTGGATACCCTGCGACAACCGGCGGATTATCTTGCCGAACTGGATATGAGTCCATTCGCGGATGGCCCCTACCGCTACCGGTACACCGCACGCGACATCAATACGAGTGCGATCGTCTACGATACAATCGCACAATTCCATAAGCTGACGCCATTAATCATCGCACAGACAAATCATCTCGCACCGGGCGACACTCTCAAGGTCGGCGGCAAAAAGGTCGACTGGGCGGCGCGTACTTCCGAACTCATGCAGGAGTTATCCCGCGAACGCGTCGTGAATGATCGGATCAATGAGACGCTCAAACGTGACGAGGCTGAGAAGCACGATCTGAAAGTGATCGTCGATGCGAACAAGAAACGCACGATCGCCGATATTCACGGCCGCGTCGGACTCGGCATGGGCGCCAGTGCCGGTGACAACATCTTTATCGGAATCGAATCGAGCAAGCCTTCGCTGGCCTTCGATATTTCGTTTGGACTCCAGTATGCTTCTGCTCCGTATCTTCAAGGCTATCAGGCACCGAGCATCGTCTCACAAATTGGGTCATCGCCGCGATCGCTCGGATTGCAGTTGACCTGGATCCCGGTCAAATTTTTCGATGGTCTCATCGAACCGCTGATCTCCGCTGCATTTTATGGCGCATGGACCAAGGACGCTGTGGCGGTTGGCGGTGTCGGCACGGCATCCCTTATCTCACCTCAACTTGGAATCGCGTGCGAACCACTCGGCGAACTGAACGGTCTTGGCTTTAGCGTCGCCTACGGTCCCGCGTACGGATTGGGACAACAGGGGCAGTCGCCTGTAATGGATTTTAGCGCCAAAGCATACATAAGGTTCTAATCACTTTCTTGGACAATCGATCGAAAGGACGCTTTCAATGGAGGAAGATCGATTGCGACGATGTCCCAGATTTGGGCCAACTCCAGACCGAGATAATCGTGGACAACGACATTGCGAAAGGCCGCCATTTCAGTCCAAGGAACATCCGGAAAATGTTGTTTCAATTCTGTCGAGATTCGTGTCGATGATTCGGCAAGCGTATGCAGATTTCTCAGTACGGCATCTTGCTTCATACCATCGACAAAGAAATCCTCCTTGCCCCGAGAGGTATACTGCTCTATCTTTTCAATGCACTCGATAACATGTGCAATATAGAGCTTATCTTTCTTCATAACGGTCTCGACTCGGCGAGAATCTGATCGCGGATCAAATGGTGCAACGCATTCTCCGTGACAATGTCGATTTCACAGGCAAGGAGTTTTTCGAGATCGGCTTTAAGCCCTCCGGGGAAGAACGGCGATCGTTTCGCGCCGTATCGCACCAAAAGATCCAGATCGCTCGCGTCGGACTCATTCCCCCTTGCTACGGAGCCGAAAATGCGAACGTTCTCGGCTCCATGCTTTGCAGCAAGGGCGAGAATCTCATCACGGTGTTCCAGAATTCGGGCGGAGAGCGTCATCATGCTCCCACAACGGCATAGGAGAATATGAGGTTTCGCCGGTTTTGTGTTGGGCTGGAGTTCACCCTAAGACCTTGCTCTTATATTCGAACGGCACGCGCTCCCAATCCATCGCTTCCCCACGCTTCATTTGCATGACATACAAGAGGATTTCCGACAATAGGAAACGATAAATCTGCGCATCGTTGGTAAACAGGAAGACCGGATCGAGACCCGGCTCATAGCCCGACATAAAGAGCGAACCTCGGTCGAGATACTCGACAAAGAAATCGAGCGCCTTCTTCTCATCGTCAGTAACGTGGAAGTCCGGACGCTCAGCGAGAATGGCGAGAAGACGATCGTTCATAGTAATGAAGAACGGAATACTTAAAGATGGAAACGTTGAAAAACTGAAAGTGGAGAACGATGAGCGGGCAGCCACTCTCCGTTCTCCACTATCAACTATTCACTATCAACTAATCGCTAGCGCGTGACTTCCACTCGCTTTGACGCGGCGTGTTCGCCATCGGAGATTCGAATGACATACGTGCCGGGAAGCAGGCCACTCGTCTTGAGCGGATACTGTCCGGGCTCGACAACCGAGACGCGGTCGAGATATACTTGATGTCCCAGCAAGTCGATTATTTCAAATGTTAGATCGCACGGTTTCGGTACGCTGTACCGAACGAAGACTTCCTTGCCGGTCACTGGGTTCGGGTACACATCTTTAATTGCGAAACCAGAGGTTTCAGAAGAAGCGACTCCTCTTCCAAACGATCGTTTCACGACCAGGGTATCCAAGATTGCGCTCGCCTCGTTGCCGGAAGGTATTGCCTGCACCAGAACAACCGCAAAGGTATCGGGAGTCCACGTAAACGATGTATCGGTGGAGTTCTGCACGAGCCAAATCCATTTTGGATTCACGAGTGCCGCTACTTGATACTGCAAGGAAACCGTCGACACCTGGTACTTGGTCCAACTGATCGTATAGGGTACGCCCTGTGTCGCAGTATCTTTTGTTGTTGCCGGATGGGTAAAGCGAATGTAGGGTTTAAATCGGATGGAAAAAGTCCCGTCCTGAATTGATACCAGATTCGCGTTATCGACCGATACAACCTTAATTTTTCCTTGCGTGGTCACAGTGTCAGGGACCGTCCACAAGAAGTAATTATCTGTAATGCTATCGGCAATCATCTCCCAGTTGGTGCCGGCATCGGGCGAATAAAAGATGCGAACGCCGTGTACGAGAAAGGTCCCGCTGTAACTGATGCCCACTTGCTCTCCGGCGAAGAACGTGGAATCGTCAAGACCAGAACTGTCGAGAACGAGCGTCGGCGGCGGCGGAGCAAGCGTATCGAGATCGGTCCGTAAATTAGCGGCATTGACCACATGATAGTCAGAGCTGTTCGATGACTCCTCGACGAATGCAATGAGCCGCATCTTGGAGAAATCGTACAATGCATCACTGCTGGGCGAGTGAATATTGAACGATCCATTGACGATCACGCTTGCGCCCGCGGCCCCACCGCCCGTCAAAACTGGTATTGGACTCGATGACGTCACGTAGCGGACAACGTCATTTTGCGTCGTGGGCTCCGGTGAGCACGCATCTGATGATGGTAGCACCACGCCATCCTGGAGCACAGCAAAATACAACTTAAGATTATCCGGGATGCTCTGATTCAGTGTGACTTTGACAAATGCATGGGCGATGAAGTAGGTCCCGCTTGAAGTTTTGTCCAGTGTGACATGATCGAGAGCAATGCTGGCAACCGCTGGAAGGGCAGCTTCCTGATCGATTTGAGAACCCCAGTCCGTCCCGGTTCCGGAGACTCGCCCACCGCCGAAATCCTTGCGATCGACGGCGGAAGCGTCTATTATATTCCCATTAGGATTGCCTGTGAGCCTGGCATCTGTTGGGTTCGCGCCCACGGCGGATTGGGCACATGGATCGCAGATATTACCAATATGCTCGCTAAAATGGATGATCTTGTTTCGCTTGCTGGAAAGAACGGAGTTCACGGCATCATCAAACGGTGGCCTGAGCCCATCTGGACATGGATCGCACGTGTTTGTGAAAGACTCAAAGAGCACGAGATGTTGTTGAGCATGAGCGCCCAAAGCAAAAATCGAGATCGCGAGGACAGCGAAGGAAGCAGAAAGGAAGCGTTGAAATCGCATAGCTAAATCGAGATTAATTTTTCCGTCGAAAATAAACACGTTCCGGGAAGAATGGTGCGCCAGTGAAATCCGAATAGGCAAGAAAAAATGCGCTCCGGCTTTGAGCACCGAAGTGCCTTGCCAGAGCGCATTCAAATCCGATTCGAAGAATTCGAGGACGGACAAAATGGAGAAGAATTACTTCTTCTTCATCTCTTTCTTCTCTTCCTTCTTCGGCTCGTTGGCTTTCTTGATCGAGTCGGCCATATGAGCAGAATCAGCAGCTGACATCGCCGGAGCCGGCGGTGGCGGCGGTGGCGGTGCGGTCGTCGGCGCAGCGGCCGGTGGGGCCGCGGCGGTATCCGTCGTCGCATTATCGGTCTTCTTCGAGCAGGCCGTCATGCCGCCCACGAACGCTACTAAAGCACCAAGCACAATGAGTTTACGAAGCCCCATGGCAATTACCTCTCAGATTAGTGAATGAAAGACGTCTCACCCCTTGCCCTCAGAACAGGTATGCTATTCTACCAGACAAAGAACGAGGGTGATTCTATCGTTTGTCAAAAAGAACTTTGGAACAAATATACGAAGTCCCCGGCGGAAAACAACTAACTTCCCGTAAAACCTCGCATGTGCTAAGTCCTGCTCTCAGCAATCGCCGAAGCCATTCGCCGGATGCAGTGACTGAGCCTTCTGCTCGCCGCGCGCCGCCTCCCGGCGGATGCACAGTCCTATATCTAACTACAAATATACGACGCAAAAATAGGTTGTGCATAAAATCCGGTTTCCGGGACCGAGCAACAGCCACGAATCCGCCCGGCAGAATGTTGATGGACGCATGGGCCACATGGACCCATATGACTCATTAGACAATAGCGACTATCATAATGAATTTTTCTGATCTTCACCTGACCACTCCGATCCAGGCCGCATTAGTGCCGATGGTCGTCGAGCAGACGGCCCGCGGCGAACGTGCCTTCGATATCTACTCACGGCTTCTCAAAGAGCGCATCGTATTTATCGGCACGCCCATCGATGACACCGTTGCGTCCCTTCTGATCGCGCAGCTTCTTTTTCTCGAAAGCGAAGACCCGGACCGTGACATCAATATTTACATTAATTCTCCTGGAGGTTCCGTCTCCGCCGGACTCGCAGTGTACGATACAATGCAGTACATCAAGCCGGATTGCGCGACGATCTGCCTTGGCATGGCGGCCTCGATGGCTTCCCTGCTTCTGGCCGGCGGTGCTGCCGGCAAGCGTACCGCGCTGCCGCATTCCCGCATCATGATCCACCAGCCGCTCGGCGGCACACAAGGTCAGGCGACCGACATCGAGATCTACACGCGCGAAATGCTCCGCATTCGGCAGGACCTTTATGGGATTTACTCGCTGCATACGGGCAAAGACATCGAGCAAATCGCCAAGGATGCCGAGCGTGATAATTATATGTCGCCACAACAAGCGAAGGACTATCACCTGATCGATAACATCATGGATAAGTCTGCGATGAAGGCGCTCGGCGGTGGCGTGCAGATGCCACTCACTGGCGCAGTCCAGCGGATCAATGAAAAGGTCGATGAGGAAGCCTCGAAGGAAGCCAGCGGCGGACCATCACCGGCGCCCGCCCAGCAAGGCGCCGGAAACGGCGGACGGTAAGAGTCTTTTTTCTCTAATTCAGGCTGATTTGGACGGTTGCAAAAATAAATTTGTAACCGTGGCGATCTCGCGCGTTTTAAATATGGCAGGGTCTGATGATATAGACCTTCACTCAGGTGTAACAAATTCCGTTTCGTGAAGTTGTTAGCTCCTAGCGAAGTGACGTTCGTTTTGAACCCACCAACAAGCGCAACTCTAAAAATAGGATGGTCCGATGAAACGACTCCCGATCTCCATTCTCTTCCTGACGCTTCCTCTCACCGCGATTGCTCAGACGATAACGATCGGGCCGATTGCGAAAACAGTGTATTGTGTTGGTGATACGATGTTCGTCCCATACGCGTCTCAGGGGTCGTTTAACCCTGGCAATGTCTTCAAGGTGCAACTCTCCGACGCGAGCGGATCATTCGCAGGGTCTCCGAGCCTCGGCCAGAGTGGCAATGCGAGCGATTCTATCCCCTTGCCATTGATGAATCCGGGTTACGGTTATCGGGTGCGCGCTATCTCTACTAACCCCTATCGAATTTCAGATACTAGCAGTACAAACATTCATGTTGTCGCGTATCCGTCACCCTTACCAAGGCCATCTGTAGGTGGAGGCTGCGTCTATATCGATGCCGGCTTCATTGGGGATTCGATTGGTCTTGTCGATCGCTCGTCCGAGTCGGCAGGTTCCACATTCTTGTGGCTATTCGATCAAGATGCTAGCGTGAGTTCTTCTACACAGCCAGCACCTAAGGTAGTCTATGCGACTGACGGAATCAAGACGGGCAAGTTGACCGTGACGAACGCTGCCGGGTGCAGCACAACAAACACATTTACATTCCGCGTGCTGAATTGTTCACCAGTGATTCCCAAGAACGTCCACGTCGTAACGGGCACCGAGACCGGCTCCGATCCTGTGGTCTGGGTATTACCGGGAGGAAATTACACCACCAGCGGGGAATTCAGCAATCGCGTCGTTTTTGCCGAGCCTGGTGCTTTTGTGCGAGCAGAGTTTAGAACGGAAGGTCTATATTATCTGAGGTCAGGATCTTCCTTTATCTCAAGTAACGGACAGGGTTGCGCAACGGTAGTTCTCAGTGGAGGGGACCGGATTTCATGGGATTCGTATAATGATGTCGATACGCTCTCTTGTGCAGACCTTACCTTTGACTATTCGCTTCTGCCACGAATTGTTGAGCAGAATCCTCACTCATCAACGCACATTTCACAATCTGCCGAGCAGCTTTTGGTGGAATCAGACGGAGTCTCCGTCAGCGTGCGTTTCTTTGATCTGCTTGGCTCAGAGATTCTTGCAGTGCGGGGTGAAAATGCGCTCAACGTCGATCTCACCCCAATTCCCGCCGGCATTTACTTCGCCATCGTGCAAGCAGGCGAGGCGCGTGAAGTGCGCAGAATATTAGTGACGCATTAAGAGCCTACTTAACCGAATCAATCGACCTGCGGAACGTGGCGCCGCCATCCTGATAGGCGCCGACCCAGGAAGTGAGGATGCGTCCATCTCGTCCAATGAGTACGTTGAACGGCACACCGTACGCGCCAATTGGAGAATAATCATCAAAGCACGTTCTCCCCTTATCGACGACGAACCGGCCCTTCCATTGATGTGCGGCAATCGTGTCGGCGTAGTCTGTGAGTGGGCGAACAGCCGGATCCGCAGTGAATACGCGAAGCGTCACGATGCTGTCGCGTCCATAATGGTTCTGAAGGGATTCGACGATGTCGTATGCCTGATCGGAATACTGCGGTTCCCACAGACCGCCGAAGCATAAAAACGCGAGCTTACCGTGTGCATCGTTGAGGAGGGACTGTTGCTTGCCCGCCGCATCGAGCCAGTAGATATTGCTCGCCATCGGATGCGCTGAGCCGGATGCGACCTTTCCTCCATCAGCGGACATTGATGCAAGAATATCCACGAACCCACCCGAGCTACTGCCCGAAGTATCTTTTTTGATGGTGGTGTCTTTCTTTATGGTGGTATCGGTCTTGACCGTGGTGTCGGTCTTGCCGGTACTGCCACTACCTGGATTCGTTGAACTGGAACAGGACTGAATTGAGAGCACCATCGCAAGCGCCGACGATACTACAAATGCGATGAAACGGTTGGACATCATGATTTGGGAAATTCGGAACACAATGCTAACAAAGCGCTGAGTAAAGAAACCCGTCAAACGGTAAATTGTTACAGCAATCCAGATGCACCCCACTCACCTGCGCATCCTCCTTCTTTTCGCGATGGGCTACCTCATGGCTTGCGGCACCGTGCCGAATACCAGCGTGACGGCGGTTTCCTCCGGCGAGCAGCTAGCACGCGTCGATGATTCACTCTATGCCAACGTGCTTGCGCGTGCAGTGAATGCGAGCGGGGCCATCAGCCTCGCGGAATTGCGTGGGGATAGCAATTTGACCGAGTATCTGGATGAAATTTCCCGAATGCGAACGGACGTCTTCGTCTCGCGGCAGGCGGCATTGGCCTTCTGGATCAACGCGCACAACGCCTGGGTCCTCGATCTCCTTCGCTCGAATCCGGGTGCGAAAAGCACCGATGATATTAGCGGATTCCGATATGCACGAGTGTTCTACAGTGGTAACCAGCGCTATTCGCTCGATGATATCGAGCATTCGGTGCTGGTGAAACAATTTGCGGAGCCACGCGGATTTTTCGCCCTCTGCGATGGCACCCGGTCCTCTCCGACGCTGCGTACGGAGCCATACTCCGAGCAGCACTTAAGCGAACAACTCGATGATCAACTCAAGCACTTCCTCGCCGATTCAACTCGAAACGTCCTCGACCGCCACACCAATACGTTGTATCTCTCCGAGATTTTCCGCACGTATTTGGATGATTTCGAACGGATCTCCGGCAGCGTAACGGCGTTCGTTCGCGCGTTCGCGCCGCCAGCCATGGCGTCGTGGATCGACGGACATCCTGCCGTTCGGATTTCCTATCTCACCTACGATCATACCATCAACTCCAGTGACATCGAATATTCCCGCCCGGTCGAACGACCAAAACGACCGGCGCACCGCCCTACTGGCGGCATTCAGTAAAAGCATTCAGAATTTTCTCGCAATCGCAGAATCCTACCCACGGCCGCTCGTGCGGGAAAAACCTAACCGGAACGCCTTCAGCGCGTGCGAGGTCTTGTATCACATGCTCGATGTCGAGCAGCTCTGGCAGCAACGCATTCACGGAATGGTCGATGGAACAATCGATAAATTTCAGCAAATGAACCCCGACAAAGAGGCGGCCCTCAAACGCTATAACTCGAAACAGTACGAACGCGGCCTCCGAGAACTTGCGCAATCCCGCGCCCAAACTGCCGCGCAGATACTACAACTGTCACCGGCTGAACTGGCCCGCACGGCGCTACATCCTAAGTTCGGCCCGATGAATACCCTCAAAATCCTCGAGACCATGGAAGCCCACGATCGCCAGCATGCAGCCCAGTTGGAGAAAACGCTTGCGCTGGTTGCGAGTACCACGACAGCGACTGCGGGTACCGGGTGTTGATGGGCTCGCCGTCGTGAACAGACGAGTTTGGAGGATTCCTCCGGCAGAACAGACACTAATCTGCGCTCTGTTGCACTTTGTACACCGATTCGAGCGGATTCCACTTAGCACAGTAACCTTTTGATTCTCGCAGTTATCGTCGGTGCAATAACCGGCTGGTTGCTTTCAATGCCAATCGGCCCCGTCAATGCGGCCGCTATCTCGCGTACATTACGGTACAGCTATCGGTATGGACTTGCTGTCGGGATCGGCGCGGCCCTGATGGATGTGATCTATTGCGGTGGCGCGGCACAGATCAATCAATTTCTGGTCGAGTCCCCGATCATCAATCTTGTTTTCCAGCTCGTTGGATTTGCGGCGCTGTTATGGCTCGGACTTCGGCAATTATTGCAGAAGCACCAATCTGCTGCAAGTCCGCAAGATGACCCGAAGCTTGGCGAGGCTCTTGAAAACGTCGCCATGAAGAAGATGCACATCGGTTCACGAAGCATTGCCGGACCGTTTGTTCTGGGAGTCCTGCTGTATGCGACCAATGTCATGGCAATTCCCGAATGGATCATCATTGCCGGATTGTGGCGCGGCTGGGGAATCTTGGGCACCGGCGTAGATATTAATGCTGCGTTCGCAGTTGGCGCGGGGCTTGGAACCGCAGGTTGGTTCATTCTGCTCATCGGTTGGATTTCTCGGCGTCATCGTGGCTTCAAGATTTCGACCATGAAACGAATCAATCTCGGCATGGGCATCGCCATGCTTGTCTTCAGCGCATATTTCGCCTACGCGATCATTTTCGAGACCCACTGGAGCTCCGTCGAGTCGCACGCGAAGGAGGATACCAGAGGGGTTATGCCATAAGTGCTACTAGATGCTTGGATCCATTCCAGTGGGCTCATCGGACTTCCTTTATTCTCCGGCGACTACGGATCGTCCCAAAGAGAATCCCCGCATAGAAGAGCCCGCATGCCGTCCAGACGAGGACGCCACCAATTCCAGCCAGGTGAGCGGAAGAGATTCCAATCGCGATTCCAACAAAGCATAAAGTGCTCAAGGTAAGAGTCCAGAGATAGTTCATATTTGTTTGTTGTCTAAGATCGGGATGGTGTTTGAATTCGGTGAGGAAAATCTACACCCAAAACCGTCGTTCTGCATAGAGTACCAATTCTAAAACCTTCGTGCTTTCTTTTCAATTCGCATGAAGTCTCGAATCGGCGGCTACTCCGATTGAAGTTATTTCGTGGCCCACAGAAATCATTGTAGCAATAGAGAAGCTGAAATCGCCGATCTTCATGAAAAACATCCTCAATTATTCAAATTATGGCGAAATCTTGGCACTGAGCAAACCAGGCAAGGAATCTTATGCCGTAAAAATCCGATAAAAGTGCGCGCGTAGTGATCCGGGATCGATGAGATGAATTCCGGGCCTTCCTCCTTATTGACAATCCATTCTGATCATGAGCAACTCCGAAGTGAACGCAGCCCACCAAATTCTCGATCATGCGACGGCGAATGCCAAGGCGAGCCTCGCCGATCATGGTATCTCGCACAGCCAGATCTACTTCAACCTGAGTCCAGAAGAACTCTACGCCGAGGCACTATCGCGCGGTGAAGGGGTGCTGGCGGCGAACGAGGCGCTCGTGGTTTCGACCGGCAAGTTTACCGGTCGCTCGCCAAAGGATAAGTTTATCGTTTCGAATCCGGCGAGTCATGGTCATGTGTGGTGGGGCACTGTGAACCGCGAGATCAGTCCGGAGAATTTCGAGCGGCTGTATCAGAAGATGGTCGCCGCAATGAACGAGAAGGAGTTGTTCGTCGCCGATCTCTTTGCCGGTGCGGACAAAGAGTATCAGCTTCCGCTGCGCGTGATCAATGAGCTGGCATGGCATAACCTGT
The DNA here is from genome assembly GCA_030706745.1 of Bacteroidota bacterium. Taxonomy (NCBI): domain Bacteria; kingdom Pseudomonadati; phylum Bacteroidota; species Bacteroidota bacterium. The sequence continues at coordinate 95,577 of JAUZNX010000005.1, read as the reverse complement.
TTGCGCACAACCTGTTTATTCGTCCCACGCAGGCCGAGCTTGCCGAACACCGTCCGCAGTTTACGGTAATCGACATGCCATCCGTGAAAGCCGATCCGAAGACGGATGGGACGGCATCCGAGACCTTTATCGTGCTGAATCTCGAACGTGGCATCCTGCTGGTCGGCGGAACGGAATATGCCGGCGAGATCAAAAAGTCGATCTTCACGACGCTCAATTATGTGCTGCCGCTCAAGGGCGTGATGCCGATGCATTGCTCGGCCAATATCGGCGAGAAGGGCGACACGGCGGTCTTCTTCGGACTCTCGGGAACTGGCAAGACGACACTGTCGGCCGATCCGAAACGCGGACTGATCGGCGATGACGAACACGGCTGGTCGGATCGTGGCGTATTTAATTTCGAGGGCGGCTGCTACGCCAAGTGCATCAAGCTTTCGCAGGAACATGAGCCGCAAATCTGGAATGCAATTCGGCGCGGCGCGGTGCTTGAAAACGTCGTGCTCGACGATAATGGCGTACCGGATTATAACAATACCTCAAAGACGGAAAACACGCGAACAGCGTATCCGCTAAATTTTATTGAGAATGCTGTCGAGCCCTCGCTTGGCGGACATCCGAAGAATATCGTATTTCTGACTGCTGATGCCTTTGGTGTGCTCCCTCCGATTTCACGTCTGACGAAAGAGCAGGCGATGTATCACTTCATCTCGGGCTACACGGCGAAGGTCGCTGGCACCGAGCGTGGCGTGACCGAGCCCGAGCCGAATTTTTCGACCTGCTTCGGTGCGCCGTTCATGGTACATCATCCTCACGTTTATGCCGATCTGCTTGGCAAGAAGATCGAGGAGCATGGGGTTCGCTGCTGGCTCGTGAACACCGGCTGGACCGGCGGGCCGTATGGTGTGGGCAAGCGCATGCACCTGCCATACACCAGAGCGATGGTCGAGCAGGCGCTCGCGGGCGCGCTGGACAATGTCGAGACTGTGAACGATCCCACATTCGGCGTTGCGATTCCGCAGCATGTGCCCGGTGTACCGGATGAGGTCCTGAACCCACGTGCGACCTGGACCGATAAGGCGGCGTACGATGCGCAGGCGAAAGACTTGGCGAAGCGCTTCACGGAGAACTTCAAAAAATACGCGGATGGCACCAGTCAGGCCATCTTGAACGCCGGACCAAAAGTCTAAATGCTCCGAGTGAGCCCCTCTTCGAGAAGAGGGGCTCACAATTGGGCACCGCCTTTCAGAATCTCTGGTTTTGCCGCCATGAGATTTCCCCTCCTCGCGTTCCTTGTTGTCGGTGTTCTGCTTTTTCCAATCCTGAGCTACTCGAGCACGAGTGAGGGCATGCTCTTTCGCGTCGCGAGCCAAATCCCCGTACCTGCGAATGCTCGTGGCGAGGCGGCCTTTCTCGAGATGGACCGGACGACCTTTGCCACGCTCGCATCCTGGAGAGATTTTATTTGTGTCATCCCTGACTTCCCCTTGGCTCAGAACGGTGCGCATGATCTTCGAGTGGCACAATTCGAGGCGGTCGCACCAGATATAAAAGGTCGATTCCCCGTTCCGGCGCATGTGTTCTTACGGGGCTCGGTTGATGGCATTGCCGGGTCGCACGTGTGCCTCACGCTCTTCGAAGATCGCGCCTGGGGATACATCAATGCGAACGGCAAGACATATACGATTACGGCTGCGGGACGCGCCGAATCGGGCAACCTTATTCTCGGAGTTGTGGAGGACACAGTCCCTGCAGCGAGTTTCAATTGCGGGGTCGAGGATTGGAAAACCACAAAACTTCCACCGCAGGTTATCGCGTCACCGAATCGCAACAATTCACCGCTGGAATTTCCCCTGGGTTCAACAATCATGCAGCTAACGGTCGCATTGGAAATGGATTATCCGTGTGTCCAACAAGTAGGTGGCGGCTCTGATACTGCGGCATTCAAATATGGACTTTCCGTTCTTGCCGCGGCGGATGATCTCTACATGCGCGACGTCTCGATTTCGCTTGTCTGTTCCGCACATTATGAATGGACGACGCCCGACCCATATCCTGATACTGCAGCATGTTGGATACTCGACTATTTTGATGGCAGCAATCTTCCGCCGAGCAATCCCTCCATGCGGGTCCTGTTCAGTGGCCGTAATACGGATTGGTGTGGCGGTCTTGCGGCTGGAATCGGAGTGCTCTGCAGCGCAACGGATGCAAAGTGTATCTGCGGAATCAAGAACACGCTGAGCCGGAATGGCTGGAATTACCCATACTCGACCTGGACCTGGGATGCCATGGTCAGCGCTCATGAAATGGGTCATCTGGTCGCGTGCCCGCATACGCATAATTGCTGGTGGAATCCCCCGCTCGACTCCTGTGTCCCGGCGGAAGGCGATTGCTATGCAAATCCGGTCGCGAGTAAAGGCACCATCATGAGCTACTGCCATACAACTCCCGCCGGTGCAATCTTGAAATTTCATCCCCGTTGCAGCACATGGATGGACCAGCAAGTCGAACAAATTTCCTGCAAGACCCTGCAGCCAATCGTGACGACCACGATCACGCCGACCAGGCGCATTCAAACGTGTGCACCGACCGTGACATTTACCGTAACCGCTACGAATGGTGCTGCGCCATACACGTTTGGAATAAATTCCACTCCCTTGTCAAGCACCATCAATGGCAACGCCTGTACACTAACACTCAAACCGAAACAGGGAGCCGTGTATATTCGAATTACCGATGCGAATGGCATTCGGGCTTATGACTCTGTGGTATTCGTACCGAGTGGCTATGGCGTAAGTGTCACCGAGGATTCACTTCCGGCAGGCCGGGATTCTGTGATACTTACTGCGACTCCGACAGATACTACCGGAGCAACATGCGTCTGGTCCATCCTTCCGACCACCGCCGGGCGAACGATTGGCAGTGGCTGGAATATTACCCTGCCGCGATTGGATGTAGCCACCAAGTATCGGGCAAAAGCGACTTCCGGAGTATGCATTGCGTATGATACTGTGACAGTCAATGCCCGGCAGATTCCTGCTCGCGGCGTGGCCGATCGAACGATGATTCAATTCCGTATCTATCCGAATCCGGCGCACGACCACATCACGGCGCTCGTTCCAGCCGATGGAAGCAGGTTCTGGATTGAAGATGTGCTTGGCCGGCGCATGAATGCGGCGCAGGCCCGGAGCTCGCTTTCCAACTCAATCTCGGATGGCGAACAGATTGATTTTGATCTTTCCACCGTTCCTGCAGGGGCATATTGGATCGTCCGCGACGCTGCCGCGACGATCACGATTTCGTCATTCCAGAAATGGTAAGGACGTTGAACCATCGCAATCACTAACTTTCCCGCAATCCCATGGTAACATCGCTGCTCTACGGGCTTTATGCTGGTGCGGTCTCCATCGCGTTGACGTTGCTGGCATACTTCACCGGTATTTGGAAGGCCGACTCGAACACCTGGCTCAGCTACCTTGCATTGCCATTTATGATTCTCTTTATTTATCTTGCGGCTCAAGAGCGCAAGCGTGAGGACTATGGTGGCACCATGACCTACGGCCAAGGCGTCGGCACGGGCGTGCTTGTTGGACTTTTTTCGGGATTGCTCATGGCAATCTTCATGTGGGTCTATCTAACGAACATCAATCCCGAATTCATCGACTTCATGGCGAACAAACAGGAAGTTGCGATGCGGGCATCGAAGAATATGGACGAAGCAAGTGTGCAGAAGGGACTCGACTGGATGCGCAAGCTCTTCATTCCATTTGCCATCGGCGGGACGCTTCTCTGGAATGTCTTCTTTGCGACGCTGGTCTCGCTTATTGTCGCGATCTTCACGCGGACTAAAGAGAACGATGTGATCGTCACGCCGGCCGCACCTATCGAATAATCTGTTTCGCTCGAGAATTCGAAACTATCGCCATTTGCGATATGTAGATTGCTCCGCATGTCTGAAATTTTCCAGGTAACCGCGCGTAAATGGCGGCCGATGCGTTTTGAAGACGTCGTCGGTCAGGAACATGTTACCCGCACGCTGAAAAACGCAATTCGCGAAGGCCGGCTGGCCCATGCCTTTCTTTTTACCGGTCAGCGGGGATGTGGCAAAACAACCGTTGCACGATTATTGGCGAAGGCGATTAACTGCCCGAATGCCGCTGCCAATGGCTACGAGCCATGTAACACCTGCGACAATTGCCTTTCTATCACCGATGGCCGTTCGATGGACGTGGCCGAGATCGATGGCGCTTCGAACAATGGCGTCGATGATGTGCGCGGGCTTCGGGAAAATGTCAAGTATCCGCCATTGCAGGGCGCATACAAAGTCATTATCATCGATGAAGTCCACATGCTTTCTTCGGCGGCGTTCAACGCACTGCTGAAGACACTCGAAGAGCCGCCGAAATATCTCATCTTCATCTTCGCGACGACCGAAGTCCAGAAGGTGCTTCCGACGATCCTCTCCAGGACGCAACGGTATGATTTCCGCCGCATTCAGATCGAAGAGATCACGGGACTGCTTCGGAAGATCGCATTGGCCGATGGGATTACCATCGATGACGATGCACTGCTCATGATCGCGAAGAAGGCCGACGGCTCGGCACGCGACGCTGAGTCTATCTTCGATCAGGCGGTCGCATTTTGCGGGATGACCGTTCAGACCGAGCATCTTCGTGATGCACTGGCCCTGATCGATCTTGATTTTTATTTCGAAGTAACTACCGCAATTGCATCGCGTGAGGCGAAGCGGGCATTTGAACTCGCTGCGGATGTGATTTCTCGCGGGTATGACATCGAGGAATTTCTGGGGGGATTGCTCGAGCATTTCCGTAATATCTTGACGGTCTCCATAACGAAGGAGACGAAGTTGCTCGAAGTGTCACGGTCACATGCCGAGCGATACCTCACCCTTCCGAAAGATTTTTCCGAAGGCGACATCGTTCGCCTCGTGCGGCTCGCACAGCAGGCGCTCGAAAAGCTTCGCGTTGCCCAGCAGCCACGCATCGTGCTTGAAGTCGCGATGGTCGAGATGATGATGCTCGAGCGTGCAATCGAGATCGCGCAGTTGCTCGATGAAGTGCGGGCGCTGCGCTCGGCGGGTAACGTGCCATCTCCCACGATGGCCCAACCCGCCCCGATACCAGAAAAAAAAAGTAACGGCCATGTGACGCATGAGGCTCATGGGACACATGGAACCCATGTGACACATGCGACCAATGAGCCGCATCGGTCGCGTATGTCCCAGAAGTCCCAAGCCACCCCAACGGCATCAGATACCCAATTCCCGCTGCCAGATGAGATTGCCAACCGATGGAGCACGTTTGGCGATTTTCTCAAAACAAAGTCGCGAACGCTCCACTCGATCCTGCCTGACTTAGAACTCTGCGGAATCCGGCGATCGACGATCTACATTGGAACATCTGGGCGCATCGAGCGGGATATGCTTGCTACGATGAAGGACGAGATGACGTTGGCATTGCGTGAGTTCTTCGGTGCGCCGCTAATTTTCGAAGCAGGCCCGAAAAGCGAGATGCAGGCTAAAGCCGGGACACCAATACTCCAGCAATCGCCAGCTACTACCACGACGGAGGCAACAAAGCCAGATGGCGCTCGGACCGAGATGGAGATCGCCCTGATGGAACGACTGGGTGCCCAGGAAGTATAGACGGGCAACCATTGCCTCGCCACTAGAAAATTTCGCTCACTTACCGCTTGTTGCTTGCGGGCTTAAACGTAGTTGTCCTCTACCTTGGTGAGAGACCGAGCGAATGTGCGGACTTTATCCCAGGCCATCCAACAACACAATCAGAGGACGCGGGGCGCGCGTCCAAACGAATTTCGGTTATGCCGCGCTCGCCTTCTTCAGCGATTTTGCGAGCTTCGACTTCTTGTTTGCGGCGAAGTTCTTATGGACAAGCCCCTTCGAGGCAAGTTTATCGAGTCGGCTCTGAAGTGCCTTGACAGCCTCCGGCGACTTGGTAGCGCTGGCATCCAGCTCCTTGACCATCTTGCGCAAAGCGACCTTCTGGCCTTTATTCGCGACTTTGCGTTTCTGTGAGAGGCGCTCGCGGCGCTCGGCTCCTTTATGTTGTGCCATTAAAAAATCTAATAAATCTATGGAATTGGAGCCGCCAAACGCCCCCGAACGCGGCTTAGTTCGCAGAACCGTAGGCCGAGGCTGGCGCGGCATGGTTCTGGCAGCGAGGGAAAGCATGGCACAACAAACCGAGACAGCCGAATTTCAATGCGATATTTGCGGAGCCGAGTACGATTCCATCACCGATCTCGAGCGACATAAGCATGAGCATGCTCGAATCGCCAGAACCGAAGAGGAAGACCAGCAGACCATTCACCGAGACATTGGGGCGGCGGGTATGCCGACCTCACCCCTTTCGTAACGAGTAACGCGAAACGTAATGCATAATGAGTAACTCCACGCGTTACTCGTTATGCATCACGCGTTACGTTTTGAGCTTCTTCTTTTTCGCCGCCGGGAAAAGCACGTTATTGAGTATCAACCGATAACCCGGTGAATTCTTGTGTAGCTTCAAATCCGTCGCCGGATCGCCGACCTGGTGCTGGTAGTCCTCAGGATCGTGACCGGCATAAAACGTGAAGAAGCCACGACCATAAGTTGAAAAAAGATACTTCACCTGATCGGTCCCCTCGCGCTCACCCAAGATCGTTACGCTCTTCTTGATGAAGCGCTTGTGGAATGCCGTCGTCTGACCCATAAAGCCCTTGATCACATTCGTATGGTCCTGCGTGAGCATCGTCGGCACGGGATCGTACTTCGCCGAAAAATCGAACAGCGTAAAGTAGTCGCTCTCTTTGCTGCCGACATCCTGCGGCTGCACGTCGATATCACTGAAGGAATAGACAAACGGATTGGGATCGACCTTGAAATTTTCGAATGCGAATGTCTTAGAATAATCCAGCTTCTGCTGACAATTCGGGTCCACCGGATCGCCATCGAACGTGGCGTCGCAAATGTCGTCGTTCTCTGCCGCTAATGCAATGTCGTATGTGTCGGTGGCCGAGCACATCGCGAACATGTATCCACCATTGCCGACAAATTCCTTGATCTTCTGGGCCACGGCTTTCTTTTCATCACTCACTTTGGAATACCCAAGCTTTTTCGCTTCGGTCTCCAGCATGCGCACTTGCGCCTGATACCATGGAGCGCCGCTATAACTGCCGTAGAATTTACCATATTGACCCGTGAAGTCCTCATGGTGCAAGTGCAACCAGTCATATTGCTTTAGCTTCCCGGCGAGCACTTCGTCATCCCAAATCCGCTCGTAGGGCACCTCGGCGTATTCCAGCGCAAGCGTCACAGCATCGTCCCAGGGATTGAACGTCGGTGGCAGATACACCGCGATCTTCGGCGCCTTTTCCAGCTTCACCACATCCATGTTCTTATCCGCCGATTGCACTAAGTTATAGATCGATGCCGCCGCGTTGGCATCGAGCGTCTCGAATGTCACGCCACGAATTCGGCACTCGGCCGAGAGCAAGTCCGAGGCATCGGCCATGAAGCTGCCGCCGCGATAGTTCAACAGCCAATCGACCGACATGCCGTGCGTCAGCGCCCAGAATGTAATGCCGTAGGCTTTCAGGTGGTCGTTCTGGTCCAGATCCATCGGAATGAAGATCTTGGACTGCGCCAAAACACTCGTTACAGTGGCGGCGACAAGAAGAAGCGAAAGGATGACCGTTTTTAACATCGTCTATTCAGAACCCAGGACGGGCCATAACCATTGCCACGACCGGGCATGGATGAGCGAGGAAGCCGGTGAAAAAAACATAACGGAGCCTGTTCCCGATTTGGACCCCTCCTCGAACTATTGTCGTATCTTTGTGCAGGAAAGAATCCCAATTTCTCGGAAGCACACCGTCCGAACCGCCACGCCGGTCCCCATACCGAGGCGACGATCCTCTCAAGGCGCTCCCATAAACACCGGGCAAACATTCGGTCACCCGGCACAATCTCCACGTTGTTAACAATTCAACGAAGTATGAAAACACTTCACTTGACACGAGTACACACTGTACTCTGTTCAAAGCAATTCCGATTTCTAAGCACTGCGATCCTCGTTCTTGTACTTCTTCCTCCCGCAGCAAATGCACAACTGAAAAATCAGGTCAGTACTAATGGCACTGGCGTTAAACGGGAGCCGGCCGTCGCAGTCCGTGTATGGAAGGATTTAACAACCCATGATGACGGCGAGACCATCGCCGCCGCCTATATTTTGGAAGGTACCGGAGGAGCTAGCACGGGAACGGTCACCTCAAGCGTTAGCACGAACGGAGGAATGACATGGAGCGGCGACCAAGCTGCTCTGCCAAATTCATATCCAGCTGCTGATGAAATTGAAGATCAAAAGATCGCGTATCGACTGGACGGGAGTAACAAACCGGAGCTGGTGGCCGCATACCGGACTTACACTGGTACTACGGTTGACAATGTTCTCGTAGCTTTTTCTTCCAACAATGGCAACAGTTGGGAATCGACAACACTTTCACTGCAATCGGACGGATCCCAAAAAACATCACGACCAATAATCGCCACGGATAACAACAACAATGGTAGCACTTTAAGGAACACTGCGTATGTGGTGTGGAGGGACTCCGACAGAACGACGAATCAGACCTTCGTCTATGTTAAGACGGTGAGCACTTCGCACGCCGCCGGAACCGAGGTGCAGATTGCCGAGAGTCCATATCCATGCACATCCGCCTGCTACAATGTCGAAGCATGCGATATCGGGATCGATGCGGAGTCCAACGTCTATGTGCTGTGGCGGAAGGTCTATATCGGTAGCACCTTGCGTGATCTCATAATCTCCAAATCGACAGACGGAGGATCGACGTGGGGTGCCCATGCGGTGGGCACGGGCACATCGATCGAACCGAGTATCACTCTTAACTATCATGACTACCCCGCTCTTACTATCTCTCAACATGGGTGTAGCGGGACCGAGTCCGCATTCGTTGCCTATACCGAGCAAGGGAGCGGGACGACACCACCGCCGTCGGTCCTCAAGCTGACTTCCGCGTCGCTAGCGCTCACAAGCTGGAGCACTCCTCTCAATGTAGAGACCGATCCTTCTAAACCAGCCACAGCTTATCCCTCTGACGGCAACACATACGCTTGGGATTTTCAATACGAGCCGGAGCTTGCACCCGACGGAATCGGGGGAGTCTTCCTGCTATATTACTCCGCCCAACATTCGGGCGCAACGCATCTTCCATGCGCGGTGATCTACGAAAGTGGTCCGACTGGCCCTCGGAACGCGTTGACAGCATACCCCGGAATAAGCATCGCCTATAAGACCACTGTTTTCGATTACGTCGGGATCGTTTGGAATCCAATCCTGCTGGTCGCGCATGCTGTCTGGACGGAATACAATACCAGCGCAACGGATATGGAAATCTACGCAACCAGGGTTAGCAATACCGGACCTAGCACGAACGCCTTGATTGGCGATCTCGGATTTAGTAACCAGCGAAAGATTGTCATGACCGGTAATACCCCTCACATGGTTGGTACTGGCGAGTTGACACACAGCCCTACCGTTAACAAGGATCACGCGATTTGGTACAGTGAGCAAAACGAAATTACCAAAGACTGGACCGGGCCTATCCAACTGGATTATCACGATTTCGACACCTTTACAAATACTACTTTCCCATTCTCTCGCAAAGCGTCAAATGGCACCGCGCCTTGCATTGCGGTTTATCAACGGAGCAGCGATCCGAACGACCAACGGGCAGTAGCAGTGGTTTGGGCCGCACAACCTCCGACGGCCACTGGATATCTCAACAACCAAGCGATTCTCTATATTAGGGTGAAGGAATCTCCTTGTGCATCCGGTGATATTGGCGATTGGTCTCCGGTAGATTCGATTGCAGTTACGACCTTAGCGGAGTATGGATCATTCGCACCCGTGGTAGCTCCGCTTACCGCGGCCGTGACGGGTACAAGCAACCGGTATCTCATCGGGTGGGTCGTGACCTTCGCCCATGCCGAACTTCTCCAATCGGTGACCTATCTTCGCGGGCCGCAGAGCGCCAGCGGCTGGGTAGCGAATGAAAACTGGGGTCCGCATGTCGGGACATGGACCGCTGAAGTCAGCAAGCTTGTGGATGACGCGTGTCCGGGAGTCCTGCCCCGGTACCCACCTCGTCTCGAAGCCGCAGGAGGTTCATTAAATGGAAGCTTCATCAGTGTTACATCGAACGAGAGCAATGGCTACGGACTCCGGGATGGTGCGAAAAGCGATCTCCATCCTACCTCGGCACCGACTATGGCATCGCAGGACGTTGTCTTCACTGGCGACGGCTTAATGCCAAACGTGGGTGTATGGAACCTGACGGCATGGTATAACACAGTGGCAAGCAGTACGCTTGGCGAGTTAGCGGGCCTCGGGCAGGCAAGCAACATACAGGTCCCTGCGAATCCATGCAACCCACCCCTCATTTCGGTCGGTGCGCCGGTACCGCCCAAAATCGTGACAATCAGCGGTATCCACTTAGGAACTGCATACCCGGTACAGAATGCGTTCGATCGCGACCCATCCATTACAATCACAAGCACGGGGCAAAGAATTGCTGCCTGGGAGCATTTGGAGGGTCCCTTCGGTCTTGTCCCCGTAGTCTCGCTTCAGGCCGCAGTCGGTGGCGGGCGGCTCGTAGAATGTCCCTCGGCATTGCTCAATACCTATACATCCATTCGTATTCGGCAGACCCAAAATAATGGAACATGGCCGACTATGCAAGATGTGATTTCAGGTTCCGCTCAGAACGTATTTACCGGTCCCGGTAATGCTCCTCTTTGGACATGGCTCCGTAATCCAAGCGTCACAGCGTTTCCGAAGACGCCGGATGCGCCACATAATAGCTCCGTGTATGATCCTGGCGCTGCGGAGCTACTCTTCTGGCAACAGAACATGATTAAGACCAACGGATGCCTCGTGACGCAGACGACGCCAAATGCTTTACACGAGCGGCGGTTCTGGCAACAGACACAAGGCGCATGGTGGCTCGGCCAGTGGTATGCGAATGATAATCCCGATCCGGCAGGATGGGGCAGTCCATATCCGAGCGGATATTCGGGTGCGAATTCTCAGAGGTCATTCGGGATCTATAATAATGGGCCGCAATGGCCGACTGCACCCCCGCCTTATGGCTCGCAGCTTCTAGGCAATACCCTGAAGGATCGAGACGGTAACCCCTATGCCCGTGGACTGAGCTATGGCATCGGTAACGCGGTCACGAGTGGCTTGCCCCAACCGACACTATGCAATCCTATCCCCGATGTCGGAGCCTTTAAGTTGGGCACGTTCGATACCGCGCTTGGCGTTGAGTTCTATAGATCTGAGACCCGCGTGAAAGATTCATCAATGGTTACGTTCAAGTGGGGGAAGGTCTGGGTCGAGGACACCGTGTTCGGTATTCCGATCCGAGAGGTGATGCTGCACAACGGCATTCCCGATTCCACATTTGCATCGCACGATGCGATCCGCGATTCGATATTCGCGACCGAGTGGTTCAACTGGCCGGTGAGTGCCGAGATCAAATACGATCGGCTCATGCTATTTCCGCAAGCCGGCACGCTTTATTTCAATATTGACACGTCCGTGGCTTATGACACACTCGGTGACTCGGTGCTGGTGTTTGATACCGTACCGAGTACATTCACGACCGATACAATACAACGGACCGATTCATGCTTCATCTCGCCGGTAGTATCAATGAAGTACACCGTCGAACTCGTTCATCAGAACGGGCACATCGATACTGTCGAACAACTCAGATACGATCCGTATGACAGCGTTTACATCTGGCCTCGCACTGTGCATATCGCGCACAGTAGCGATGCCGCCGACACAGTCATGCTCCGTGTTCGCGGTCAATTGACCGGCATTCCAGACTACGATTCGCTGGTCGGTTTCGAGCGGGAGACCATGCTCGATACGTATCCCAGTTGGGGCGACACAACGATAGCGATTGCGACTGGAGGCGGTATTTTGCCGCCGCCGGACACGTGCTTCGCTGTCGATGGTCCGTATGCGAACCCATCGTACCCGAGTGAGAACGACGTCTCAATCCTCGTGCATTACTGCGCGAGTGGTTCGACGATCTCGGCTCAGGTCTACGATTATCTTGGCTATTCCGTCGGCTCTGCCTCGACGTTTACGTCGGACGCTCAGGTATGGGACCGTCTTCCAATCAATTCCCCATTAGTCTCCGGCACGTATTATATAGTGGTGACTGTCGGAAGCTACTCTGGAACATTAGGATACGTCGTCTATTAACTAACTCACGCGCTGTAGAGACGCGTCAAGGCGCGTCTCTACAGGTTAGGAATGCGATATGATTAAGCTTGGTATAGCATTGCTTATGACGCTCTTCGTGAATATAGCCTGCGCGCAGTGGCGCAAGATCAACGACTTTGTCAACAGTATCGATGGTCAAAAGGAAGCGGTCAGTTGTATCTACTTTTTGAATCAACTCGGCTCATCGGGAACCGGATACTTAGGGACCACACCCGAGTTATGGAAAACAACGGATGGCGGAGCCACCTGGAAAATATCGTGGTCTCATGCTTTTGGGTATGGGTCGGGCGGCATCACAGATATTGTCTTCAAAGATAGTTTGATCGGTTGGTTTACTTATTTGAGCATTAACAGCGAGGTCTATAGAACTGAAGACGGCGGGGCTTCCTGGAAGTTGCTTTCCGGATCAGTAAGATCCGAAGGTTCTCTGTGGGGAATGTATTATTGTGCAGCGACCAAAAGATTGTTACTTAGTCAGGGTGATAGTTTGCGCGTCTCCACCGATCTGGGCGATACCTGGAAGAGTGTTGACACTCTTCAAACCGGCTATTTTTCTTTTTCTTCGGATTCGATGGGGATTTTATCCGCTTATAACATCGACACCTCACAAGATTCGCCGAATGGAATACTTCGCACCACCGATGCGGGAATCACTTGGTCCATAACTGACGCTCGGTTTGGATGTTGGCGGCCGCTTGCTATTGCCAGAACACCGATTTGCTTCGCGAATGCTGGTCAACAGATTTACCGAAGCGATGATTACGGCCAGACGTGGAGGCTTCTAAAAGATTTTGGCCCATTTCAGGATTCTCAGTTCAATCGCATCGGTCCAATGTTCGCAAGCTATATTGCAGGCGATTTATCCAGACTTTACATTCAGTCCGATACTGGTTTATACGTCTCCACAGACGAGGGCATTACATGGAACTTCGATGGTGGCCCATCGGGTGACCTACTCTTCAGTGGAAGAGGGAGAACACTTGCCGCTTTGAACGCTGGAGGTGATAACTACGGCAGCCTTTGGGAAGAGGATTGGCCGGAGGCGGGTGTTGCGGTGTGCGCGTCTGCAAATTCGGTCAGCGGCCTTCACGTGTTCCCGAATCCGGCTGCGGGTGAGCTGCATGTTATGGGTGGCGCATCGGGGATGGTGCATCTCTACGATCTCCTTGGCCGCGAACGCACACACGCCACAATGGATACTTCGGGCGCGACGCTGGATGTTTCCCAACTGGAGGCCGGAATGTATTTCGTCCGCTTGGGCGCGGAGTCTTCGAAAGTCGAAATCGCACGCTAAATTAGGGCTTCCATGAATTCTTCTGCCGCGCAAAGATTTTTCTTGCATTCGCGGTTTCGGCGTCGTATATTGATTCTGCTCTATAGGAGCACCTATTTGCTCATTGAAAAAGGAGAGATACGATCTTCGAGTGCGGGCTGGTCATTCATTAAATGACAACTCAAAAGAGAGAATTCATTCATGAACGGAATCGGAGCAATTGGCGAAATTAGTTCAATTTCGGCAGCGATTATGAATATGAAATTCAAAAAACAAAATCCGACTGGGATTTATGGGATGAAAGGACTGGGATTCATGCCTCGATGTATAAACAAAGCAGGACTTAAGCCTGTTGTGGCCCGCGCATGATCTTCGGCATTGGCATTGACGCGATCGAGGTCGCGCGCATTCAGCGGGCCATTGAGACGTATGGCGATCAGTTTCTGAATAGGATTTATTCTAAGGAGGAAATCCGATATTGCTCGCGAAAGCCGCGGCTTTACGAGCATTATGCTGCCCGTTTTGCGGCGAAAGAAGCCTACGCGAAAGCCATCGGCACCGGAGTCCGGCGCAAGTTCACGTGGCGGAACGTCGTGGTCCAAAACGAGATGTCCGGCCAGCCTTACATCACGCTTCGCGACGAAATGGCAGAACGCGCCCGAAGAATCATCGGGAGCGACTTCCGCGTCCGGCTTTCGCTCACGCATACTCGGGACATGGCGGAGGCGATCGTCACGATAGAAAAAGATGAAAGTTGAGAGATGAAAGAGGAAGACCCGTGGTTCCTATTGCTGAGATGGAACCCCGTTTCATCTTTCATCTTTCATATTTCATATTTTGCGAAGGATGGGTATTCAAGGAGAGTTTTTCGAGCGGCGGACGCCGGCAGAGAGTCCCACTATGAACATGGAGGAGAGTGACGCAGCGGCCGCTGGCAGTGTTGCTACCGGACCCAGTTCCGACCACCATTCCGGATCATCCGGCGCGCGGCGCATGATGAAGGACCTCTCCATTCCCAAGCTGTACTATTCCATCTCGGAAGTCAGTCGGCTGACCGGCCTTGAAGCGTATGTGCTGCGCTATTGGGAATCGGAGTTCGAGTTGCGGCCGCAAAAGAATCGCGCGGGCAATCGGATCTACTCCAACCGCGACATCAAGTTTATCCTCCGCATCAAGGAGTTGCTCCGCGAGAAGCGTTACACGATTGAAGGCGCAAAGCATATTCTGCGCTCGGAGCGCATTGGCGATGCAAAAGCCGATGCCGGCGCCCACGATGCCGCCAGCGAACTTCCGCCCGATCCCGCGCAGATGACACTCCCCTCCGACGCTCCAAAACCCGCGCAGACTCCGCTCACGCTCGACGAAATCCGTTCGATGAAATCCGCTCTCGAAGAACTGCGCGGGATGCTGAGAGCCAGTTAGCGTTCCGTTTTTAAGACCTCCACTTCTAATATTGTAAAGTTCGAGTTGTACTTTAACTCAAACCTGGACCCAATGGGAGGATGCAACTCAAGTTTGTTCAGCATCCTTTCTTCTTCTACGTAGTAATTTACGTAGGGTGAAGGGGAGAAATTTCGTAGTCGAAGGAGGTTACTTGAATCATGTAATTTGTCGCCAGCATGAGAAACCACATCCTTTTCCTTATCGCATCGACCTTTGCCATTTTACCTTCTGAGCAAGCGCTAAGTCAGTTCACGGGTATTGATACGCCAGGCATGCGTGTCTATGATTCCCTCATCCCTCATCTCATGCGGCAGTGGAATGTCCCTGGAGGTGTAGTGGCTGTAGTGAAGGATGGCAGTTTGATATTCGTTCATGGATACGGCACCGCCGATTCGTCACTTGGCCTGATGCCACAGCCTTATTCTCGCATGCGCGTCGCAAGTCTCTCAAAGGCGATCACGTCGATGACGATTCTTAAGTTATATGAAGAGGGCAAGCTACACCTCGACGATAAGGTCTTTTCCATTCTTAATCAATTCGCGCCGTTCGACACGACGAATGTCGACAAGCGTATCTATGACATTACCATACGCGAGTTGCTGCAGCACACTGGCGGCTGGGACCGGGATCTGAGTGGCGACCCGATGTTCGAATCGCTCGCAATCGCCGAGGCGACAAACACTACACCACCAGCCGACAAGACAACCACGATCCGGTACATGATGGGACAGCCGCTCGATCACGATCCAGGGACCGTCTATGCGTATTCCAATTTTGGATACATGCTCCTGGGGCGCGTTATCGAGAAACTAACGGGCCAGGATTACGATGTGTACGTCAAACAATTACTGGCACAGGCCGGCATTACCCGTATAGTGCAAGGCCGTACGTTACCTGGCGACGCTCAACCGGACGAAGTCCATTACTATGACTATCCCGGCCATGGGCTTGCAACAGACGTGTTCACGGGGGTTCCGAATGCTGTTCCGTGGCCATATGGTGGATTCTATCTCGAAGACCACGACGCCAATGGCGGTTGGATTTCGAGCGCAATCGACTATCTGCGTTTTATGACGGCGGATGATGGCAGAGCATCGCGACCCGATATTCTGAAACTTGCGACAATCGATACGATGGTCTCTCGACCGTTTCAACCGGTTGCGAAGCCAACTGACCAGTACTACTATGGCATGGGGTGGGGTGTCACTCGTCTTGCCAATGGCGATGCGAACTGGTCCCATACTGGCAGCCTTCCGGGTACGAACACATTTGACGAACGCGATGCACAGGACGGGAAGTATTGCTGGGTTGCCTTCTTCAATTCGCGACCGCAAAACGATAATGCTTTCGACAGTGCTGTCCAGGCAACACTCTGGAATGCACATCGTGGGGTAACCTCAATTCCCGCCTATGATCTGTTTCGTCCACTGCCTCAAAGTCCCGCGAACAATGCCATTACGAATGGATCTGTGACTCTGCAATGGTATTATCCCGATCGCACGAATGGATATCATTTACAAGTCGCAAACGACAGCGCGTTTTCGTCGCTCATACTCGACGATAGTACGATCAATGGGGGTGTGCCCAGCTACCAATTGAACTTACTTTCGGGAGCTAAGTATTGGCGTGTAAAAGCCCAAGATTCGGCCGGCATCGGGGATAGCTGGTCACCCGTTTCTAAATTTGTAGTTCCTACTTCGGATGTGGCGAAATCGAATGTATCACAATTGAGTGTCAGACAATACCCTAATCCGACGAACAGTTTCGCACATATTTCATACGAGTTACCCGCGGTATCATCCGTCCGAATCGAAGTTGTAGACCAGCTTGGCACAGTCGTATATGCAACCCTTGTCGATGTCGAGGCTGCCGGGACGTATTCCGCGCCTATTAACGTCCAGTCGTGGCCGCGCGGTATGTACTTCTATCGCGTCGAGGCGTGCGGCGGGCGTGTGTGCGGCACCTTACTGATTGGACCATGAACGCCCTTGGAGCCCGTGATCGAGCGTTCTCGTTACTTGAAGAGGCAGAGGCTCTTCAAGAATCCGATTGTGCTCGTAGTGTCAAACTCTGCCTTGAGGCAGTTAGTGTATCCCAGCGCAGAAAAGATAAACAAGCGCTCGCAGTTTGTTATGAACTGGCAGGAGCGGTCCTTCATTTGCATGGAGAGTACGAACGTTCAATACGCTATTCTAAGAAGGCAATCGCGTTGTATGAGTCATCCGGTCATCTTGAATGGTTGTTACATGCTCGCTATGAACTCGGAGTCGCGCTCAGTGCGGATGGGCAAGTGAAGGAAGCTTCTATCATATTTCATCAACTGTTGGAAATGTGGACCGGAAGCATCTATGGATTGCACCCTCCTAAAAATCCTCCATATCCAGTAACGCTTTGGCGCGACCGTTATATGGATCGCACGCCGACCAATTCGGAAAGCCTCCAGAATTACCGGAAAGGTCTTGCTCTACTCTATAACGAGATCGGGCTTTGCTACCGCGCGTTTGGAGAGCGAAATAAGGCAATCAAGTACCTGCAACTTAGTCTTAAATTAGAGCAGCAACGAAAGAATGTCCGAGGCATTGTGGTAACACTTGGTAATTTGGGTGGGCTGTATCTTGAACGGGGCGACCGCGCCTTATCAGCGCGATCGAATGCCCGAGCACTCCAATTATCGAGGCAGATCGGCAATCAACGCGGCGTTGCGTTCTGCTTGCTGAATATGGCCTATCTCGAATTTGCGACCCGTAGGATGGAAAGTGGAAGACGGCATGCGGCTCGGGCGATTCAAACCTTCCTCACAGCCGGTCTCAAAAGCGGTGCCGCACAGACAGCACTGGTGCACTCTGAATTTGAGCGACAATATGGTTCGATCCAGCGAGCAAGCCAACTCAATCGCCAAGCACTGGAGTGGCTGAAAGGAAATGAAGAGGGCGAGATGTTTCTCACAGTATGTTTTCAGCAATTGGTGACTGAACATGCCATGGCGCCTTCTGCCGGTGTGCTCTCAAAACTCGTGCAGCTACATGAACGAGCATCGAAAAAGGGAAGTGATCAGCGCCATGAAATTGCTCGTGAGATTGCGAGGATCGCAGAGGAATTAGGGCTTCATGCTGATGCCCTACAATGGAATAAGGCCATACATGGCCATGACATCGAACAAGCGAAAGTGGAAGAAACGAATGCGCTCTTGGGCATAGAGGCAAAACAGGAGATCGAGCGTCTTGCGAAAGAAAAAGAACTGAGCGATCTCAAACTCGCCGAGGCAGAAAATCAAATCCGATCCAAAAACATCGAATCCGAACTCCTCTTGGTGCAGCTTTCGAAGAAGAGCTCATTCTTGTCGTCTTTTGCCGACGAGTTGAAAGCTATGAAGCACGGTCGTCCGCCCGCGGAGCGTAGGGTGCTGGATGATGTGATCCGACTGATCGAGAGTATGCGCTTCAAAGATCAAGAATACGAACGGCTCGAAGATCGTGCGAAGTCATTACAGCCAGATTTTGTAATCGCGCTTTCAAAACAGTGTCCAGAACTCACGACAGCCGAGCGGCGCGTCTGTATTCTTATGCGATTGGGCTTGAATTCAAAAGAAATTGCGGGTGCTCTTTTTTCATCCGTTCGTACGGTCGAGACACACCGCCTGAGAATCAGACGGAAGCTTAAAATCCCGGAAGCAATAACTCTTCCGAGGTTTCTTGGTAACATCGTTAGTACGTAGCTTTATCAGTAGTAGAGCGCCGAATTCTCTGCCGTCTGGACTGTTAACTATTTTCAAAAATGTGGATTAACGGACATATTCGTTTATGAAATACTGCCTTTCTATCGTCGTGCTTCTTTTAGGCACCAGTGCGATCGCGCAAACGGAGGACACGCTCTCCTATTACGTTAAGACCGGCCATCATCTGTTTCGGCCATTCCCATCAACTCATACCTATCATTCCAGCGCGACTGGCAATGACACAACTGAGCGCATTCGAGGCTTGGCGGAAAAGTTTACGTCGCCATTCGCGCCAACGTATCTGGATAGCCTCGACTTCGATTGGGATTTGCCCAATTATCTCGATCTGCCAAATAACAATTACGAAGTTGCTGTCACTGGCTCCCACGCGTCCGGTTCAGGCTATTATCCAGACTGGAGCAACCGCTTTTTTGAGAAGACCTATCATCCAAACGGACTCAATAATGGCACGCACATTATTATCCATTTGCCACATATTCAAATGGATACCGCGTTCTTCGTTGCGCTGCTCGTCACCGACACCAGTAGCGCCGATATTCGAATGGGAATTCGAGTGGACAGTCTCACATATCCAGAACTGCAAGCTCGGGATGAGAATCGCGACCGTGGCCGCGAAATCGGCGTCAACAAATCGTTTTACATGGCAGGACTTACCTATGGCTCAGACACAGTGACGCGGTGGTACTCAAATCCGATGTACGTTGCTTACGTGAGTAATGCGTCCGCCGGCGTAGCCTCCATGACATCATCCGGTTTCCGGCTCACTTCATCGTTTCCAAATCCTGCGCGCGACGAGGTGACGCTGGACTACTCGTTGCCAGCGTCGATCGCTGTTGTCCTTCGCGTCTTTGATGATGCTGGCCATCTTGTACTCAATGACGATAAGGGCTTTCAATCTGCAGGCGACCATAAGTTCGTCGTTTCGACTTCCTCTCTTCAGACGGGCGCCTTTCACTATCAGTTGTCCGCTGGTCAGGAATCTTTGACGGGACACTTCGAGATTCTACGATAGTGGGTCTGCTCACTAAGCAGTGCAAGGTGCGGATCTTGCTTAGACTGAAAATCAGAATGCTTCCATGAATTCTTCTGCCACGGAAAGATTTTTCTTGTACTCGCGGTTTCGGTGACGTATATTGCTTCTGCCTTCAGGGGCACCAATTGCAAGAAGAAAGGATGAAGGCTGAGGGGATGAAGGCTGAGGGGATGAGGGATGAAAGCTTACGGAATCAAGGATGATGGGGAGAAGGCGTTCATTAAATGACAACTCAAAAGAGAGAGCTAAAGTATTACTTTAACTTCGAGCACCCATTTCAGGAAGCAAATCGCGAACGTGGCTCGGAAACGGCACTCCGCCGCAGTCAGAATGTCCAGGCAGCCATGAGGTGGCTTTCAAGTTGTGTCGAGCGGGTGTAAGACGGGACATCGAAGTGCTGGCTGGTGAGGATTGCATACCAGAGCGAGCCGGTGAGCGAGGGTCCGCGCAGCCAGGCTGGTTGCCCGAGCGTCAGGATGATCTCGGGTCCGATGCGCGACTGGCGTTCGAGTTCGGAAAATGGCGCGAGCGAGGCGGAGAGCGCTCCCGTGCCGCGTCCGGATCGGCTGAGGAAGAATCCTCGTGCGCCCATGCGGATGCTCCAGCGGGGCTCCGTGAGCTTGGAGGCGAGTCCGAGCAAGAGCGATGCGCTGAGTTCGGTTACGCTGGCATCGCGCCGCTCCGTGAATGCCTGATCGCTGAATCCGCCCCGCTCGCTGATGCGTAGCGAGACGGCTTGCTCGAGCGTGAGCGAGGACGAGGGCATCCTCCATGCGATGGGAATCGCGAGGGTATCGGTGACCGTCATGCCGCGCAGCAAGTAGTTGCCGATGTTGGAAAGCAGCGGCAGCGAATTGATGTAATCGAAGATGGTGTAGTTGGCGAAGACTTCACCGCCGGCGCTGGCGAAGATCTGCGGCGTAGCAAGGGTTGCCAGCGAGTTGAAAATAATCGAGCGCGTGATCGCATTTTGCGCGCTTCGATCGCTTTGGAGATAGACGAGGTGATCGCGAGACACGCGGAGCGAGGCCTGCCAATTCAGGTTGTCGGAGATAATCCGGCGGTAGCCCGCACGAAGTCCTGTGAGCAGATCGTCGTGATCGTCATCGTTAAAAGTGCTGGGGGTGTCGTAAGAGAGGATACGCGCGGTGGCGTCGATCTCAGCTTCATCGCGTGCGCTGGGCTGGTACCGGAGTACTGCGTTGGTAGTCGTTGTGCGAGCGGAATAGCTGGCTTGATCGAGCGTCTCGGAGAGCTTCTTGATCGAAGCTTCGTCGAGACCCGTGATCTCGGTAGCGAGCAATCGGATTGTTTCGCTCCGCTCTTCGTATCGCAGCCGCATTTCGCTGCTCCATGGGGAGATCGTGGAATCGGGGATAGCAGGACGGTACAGCATGGCTTCATTGCCAAAGGTCAACCGGCCTTCCGTCGCGAGGCGCATCGAGGAGATTTCACTTGGCGCCATTAGGGTCGAGAATGCCGAGAAGGTATTCGATCCGAACTCGCCACTCGAGACATCGCTGCGGCGTGTGACATCACGTGGCTCGAGTTCCAACGCCAAATGTGCGCGGACGCGATCGTCAAGAATGGGATAGGAAAGTGAATCGGTGAGTGCAAATGCATATTCGGTGCGCTCCTGCTTGATGGCCTCCGTCGCGGTATCAGGGTTGAAAAAGAAATCTCGCCTGAGCAACCCGAGCTGTAGGTAGGCAGCATTCTGCGCAGCCAGAGGATCATTCAGCCCTGAGATGAGCTGGATGCGAATCGAATCATTAGAGAATCGCTCAGCTCGTTCGCGAAAAAAGCGTTCGTCCAGATGCGCGGCTGCCGAGCCCGCCGCACCATCGGTAATGAGCCACGCTGCGGCGGAATCTTCGCTAGAAAGCATGAGCCCGGTGGCACTGAGTCCGGCCGTTGGAGCAGCGGATGAGAGAACCGTGGATTCACCAAAAGCGGATTGTGTTTTATGCGCAAGACCTACGCCGAAAGAGATGAGGCTATGATCCGGCATTTGAAGCTTCAAACCGCCGATCCCAATGCCGCTGATCTGTTTTGTGATGAGCAGTGCAGCCAGAGTGCCGAGCCGCGGACTTGTTGCGTACGAACTTGCGGCGAGAAGAATGAATGGCGCGAGCGTCGTCGTGCCGGGCTGATACTGCATGAGCGGTTGAACCACTGTGAGACTCCCAGTCGCTTCGGTTGTGGCAAGGGAATCCTGGGGCAGAAATCGCGAATTGGCATTCAAATGTACTTCCGAAGCGGTGCTCATGATCGCAGCACTTCTAATGGATTGCGTGCCGTCGGAATAATCGAACGCGCCATTCCATTCGTAAATCGAAAGAACATGATTGAAGCCAAACGCAATGCCCTGCGGTTGATGGATACCGAAGAGTGTGTCACTTGTAAGCGGCACACGAACTGTATCGGGCATTTGGGCGTGAACCGAAGGAGCGAGCAGGGACAAATCGCAGACAACCCATGCCATCAGAACGATGATGTTCTTCCGCACGAGGTCTCTTCGGGACTTGTCATTCGCCATTCGTCAACCGTAATTCGTAATTGATGACTCATAATTCCCGGTGACTGAAGCCAATCTGCTCTTGGGGTTTTGTTTAGCCGGCTCGATTTCATTCGGAGCATGGCGATTTCGCGCCTTGGATCGTTCGGGAGCGATTGCTGCTTTGCTGATGGGAACAATCGTTTTTGGATTTGGTGGGCTGGCGCCGAGCGTCGCACTGATCACATTCTTTTTGACCGGATCTATATTTTCAGCGCTTCCGGGCGGTATTCGAATGCCAACCGGGGATGAGACCTCTGGACGGTCGTGGAAGCAGGTCACAGCCAATGGACTCATTCCTGTTCTGGCCATCCTGACGAGTTGGACTATTCCAGCAATCGCACATCCAGCGACGATCATCGCGCTGGGTGGCATTGCGGCTGGAACCGCAGATTCGTGGGCAACCGAACTTGGTACACGATATGGTGGCCCGGCCCGCGACATCCTCACTCACCGACCGTCACCACCAGGAGCTTCCGGGGGGATCAGTGTGCGCGGCATAGGAGCCTCGCTAATTGGGGCATTCGTTATAGCGTTTGTCGGATTATTCTCGGTCGGCCATGCCCAGGCTTGGGATATTCTAGCGGTTACGGTAGGCGGATTTCTCGGAGCGGTCGGCGATAGCATTATCGGAAGTTTGATTCAGGCACGGTATCTCTGCCCGGTCTGCAATTCTTCGGTAGAAACACCGATCCACTGTACAAGCCACACTTTACTTGTCGCTGGGAATACATTCGTAACAAATAATGTCGTAAATTTCGCTGCAACGACAATCGGAGCAATATTTTCGATCGTCATACTTGACTTTGGGCAGTTGATTTGATTATCTTTGCATGGTAGAAGAATGGGGATTCCCCACGCCCCATGCGAATGACTCATACGGATGACCATCATTTGCTGTTCTTGTTGATGTGAATTCCGGTCGCATAATGGGCCGCGTTCACCATTGCCATCCATACATCGCGCGACTGGCGCCTTCGGATCGATGATCATTTTTGGATTGTCATTCGATGAAAAGAAGGTTTTTCCAGAGGGAAGCACCTTGAATAGGCGAGATGGAAGGCATTCGGTTATTACTGGAGGCTATTGTTTTATGCGGCCTATTGCTGAAATTGAAAATTCGGATCTTAGTGTGAACCGTACAACCACGGACCAGATCAAATCCACGGCGGTGTTCTCCGACATCGCTCGAGAAGCCCTCTCGGAGCAAACTCCATCAGCTTTCCTCGATGAACTGAGACATCAGTATGCGAATCTAATTATTCAGCTCGATCGAATTCGGCCCAGTCTGATACGCACCGATTTACACCGTCGGCCCGAGGGCGAAGATTGGTCCATTACGGAAATCTTCGGCCACATGATCGATACTGATAATGAGATTTGGTGGCCGCGAATAGAAGCCATTCTCGTGGAGCATTACCCGTACTTTACCGACATCGATCCAATGGCGTTGGTCCGCAAACATAATTGGCAGGCGCTACCACTCGATGATGTTCTCTCGCAACTAATGCGGATTCGTTGGAACCACGCGATGCGGCTGAACACGCTCCCAGCAGAAGTTTTCGATCGCCCCGGATACCATCCAGCTTATGGAGAGTTGACGTTACTTCGAGTGGTGCAACTTATGGTCGCTCACGATACACATTACCTCATGAAGGTGCGCGCGTTGCTTGAATTAGCCGATGACGGCAGCAACGAGTGGCCCGATAACGAATAACGGGCACTGCTTTTAGATCGCTTGCCGTTCAGCGCCAACGCGAGAGGAATATCGAGTTTCCAGATTTATTGAGGCCCTTTCGTTACTCATTGCCGTTCGCCAATCGCCGTCGAAATGCTTGAATTCCGAACTGTCCATGGTGTACGTGTTGCATTTGAATGGGTAGACTCCGGCAAGGAGTTAATCGTGTTCTTACATGGTGTTGGCGCCGACCGACGGGCATGGGCACCGCAAATGAGTTTTTTCAGCCAGCTTGGTTATGGAGTTGCCGCAATTGACATACGCGGATCCGGCGATTCACAAGCCCGCACGCCCAATGGCCGTGCTGTCCCAATCTCCATGCCGGATTTCGCTGCCGACGTGGACGCGCTTATTCGAGAACTCGGATTCGAGCGCGCGCATTGGGTTGGCAATTCAATGGGCGGCGTAATAATCATGGAAGCATTCCATGCGGGATATTCGACGGTAGAAAAGGCCGTGCTTGCCAATACGTTCGCTATGCATCCCGAGAGCTCATCGATCTTGCCGCGGCCTGCACGCGCCCTTCGTGAGAAATCTCTCGTCGCATTTGCTCACGAACGGATTCCATTCGCGCACAAACCCGATATCGACCCGAAGATCTTAAATGAGTCCATACTGGCAATGGCGACAAAGGATGTCGAAACCTATCTTGCTTCATGGCGCGAAACATGGGGATATGATTATCGCGAAACGTTGTCGCGCGTGAAGATTCCCACGCTCGTTCTTACCGGATCGATGGACAAAATCACACCACCGGTGCTGGGCGAGGAGATTGCAGGCCTCATATCCGGCTCGGTGTATCATATGATTGAGGGCGCCAATCACCTTTCGAACCTCGATCAACCTGAAGAATTCAATCGGTTGGTCTATGAGTTCTTGAAGGCCTAATTGTATCTTTGACGATTCGTGCTTAACCATTGAACGCGAGTTCACGAATCGCGTTAATAACTGCGTGAAGCTCACTTTCGACCCTGATATTGCATCGCACAGCGAAATTCACCGTCTACTTGTTGGCGGTGTCGCTCCTCGCCCAATTGCCCTTGTTGCGTCCATGGATAAGGAGGGGCGAGTCAACCTTTCACCATTTAGCTTCTTCAATGTCTTTGGGGTGAATCCAGCCGTCGTTTGCTTTAGTCCGGCATACTCAGGCAGGACTGGCAAGCCCAAGGATACGATGCTAAACGTGCTGGAGACACGAGAATGCACGGTCTCCATAGTATCATACGATATTGTCCACCAGATCAGCCTTGCCTCGGCACCCTATGAACGTGGGGTGGACGAGTTCGTGAAAGCCGGTCTGGCCAAACTCGACAGCGTGAAGGTCATACCACCGGGTGTCGCGGAAAGTCCGTTTGTCATCGAGGCGCGTCTTCTGCATCATGTCGATTTTGGCCAAAAACCCGGGAGCGCGAATATGATGATCTGCGAAATCGTCATGCTACACGTTAGCGAATCCGTCTTGACGGAACAGGGTAGCATCGATCCCCACCTCATCGATCAGGTCGCACGGCTCGGCGGCCCTTACTACACCAGAGCGCGTGATGGAATATTTGTTCTGCCCCAACCAGGCAAGATCCTGCCTGGGATCGATCGGCTGCCAGAAGAAATCCGTAATAGTCCAATTCTCACTGGCAAGCATCTCGCTCAATTGGCAAGTGTGGAGACGATTCCGATTAGTTCTTCGAGCAATGCAACGACACTTGCTACGCGGCATGAGACCGCGCGAACTCTGCTGGAAGCAGGAGATGTCGAAGAGGCGTGGAAGGTTTTGGTTCAGCAGTAAGTTGGTCATCGGAGACATCGGTAATATTCCTATCCTAGAAACACGAATCCCCGCCGCAAGTGATGCAGCGGGGATCCCTGTGAACTCTCCCTGACGGAGTGAAAAAATTGTGGGGTCTATCCAGCGTGTGGCAGACCCCTTTGCGGAATTAATGGTTGATTACGCAGTAGTGGACCTTTGTCACGCTGCCGAACGTCGCAGCAGTGGTGTTGACAGTAAACTGTCCACCGGCGAGACCGTTGATTGTCACAAGTCCCTGTGTCGTGGCGGTACTGCCTTCCACGGTAATCAAAACAGTGCTGGTCGAGGAGACCAGGCTATTGTAGATCGTGAAGGAAGAAGCCGCTTGATTAGGGCCCGTCAGCGTGTAAGTATCAGCCCAGAAACGCTGTGACGTTGCAGCGGCCTGGCCGTTACCATCAGCCTGGGTTGAGGCCGCTTCCATACCACCAAGGACGCTAAGCGCATACTTGCCATTGTCTGCGGTATACGGCGATACAGTTGACTGTGCGTTTTGCACCGTCAATGCAGCCGTTGTCGCCGTCGTGACGGCCGTTGTCGCACCATTCAAGGTGTTCGTTGAACTGGAGCTTCCAATGGTGTTAGTCGTTGCGCCACCACCGGTGCCAAGGCTCGAATTGCCATCGGCTGTGAAGGCAGCATGAGCATGCAAGGTGCTGGTAACGTCAGCAGTCGTCGATGCTGTGAACGTACCACCAACCCCCACATTGTTTGTAAAGCTCGTGTTGCCATTAACGGTCACACTGTTTCCAGACAAGGTGGTCGAACCGCCATTGTTACCTGCACTGAAGTTGCCGGATGTCGTTGCAAACTGGACGTTGCCAGAATTATGCGTAACCGTTCCAGCCATCAGCGTGGTGCCGCCGCCGGTATTCCCAATCTGGGTGGTATTGGCTCCCGTCGTGTTGATGGTCGTCGGTCCTGTGATCCCCGTCGAGCCAGCAATCGTGTTCGTCGAACCCGAATTGCCGATCGATGTGGTTCCAGTGTAGGTACCAGTACCGATGTTCGTAGCCGCATTACCCGACGTATTGATGTTCGCCGCACCAAGAATCGTCGTGTTTAGCAAGCTTGCTGTGCCAGCCGTTACTGTCAACGCACTACCACCGACCGCACTATTCGAGAGCGAAAGCGTCGGTGTTCCAACCGAATTGCCCGCGAAGCTCGAACCTGCAGCAGTTGTGGTAAACGTGCCAGCTGTGCCATTGCCGCTGATATTGAAGTTTGCCGGAGATTGCAGCGAAGTGCCATTGACGATGAAGTTCGCCGCGCCACTTGTCCAGGAAGGTGCCGTGCCATTAGAAGTCAGGAATGTACCATTTGCTCCGATTGGCAGCGTGTTGATCGGGTTGACACCCGAGCCATAAAGCAATGCACCATTTGCCGGTGCAACACTCAAGCCCGTACCACCGTTGGTGACTCCAAGTGCACCCGTCACGGCAGCACTCTGATTCAAGGCAACCTGCGTGAAGGTCGGAACACCCGAGGCATTTACCGAAAGCACGTTATACTGCACGCCAGCCGCCGTCGCTGTGACAGGGCTCGTGCCATTGCCAAGCAATACGCCGTTCGTCGTGAGAGTCGTCGCACCCGTACCGCCGTTGCCGACAGCAAGCGTACCCGCAACTTCACCAGTGCCGAGATCGACTGCGTTGGTCGTGGAGCCGGTGCCGACAAATTGGTTCGCCGTGATCGTACCCGCACCTGTCGGCGCCAATGACCCACTCACTAGGAGTGCGTTTGCATTCGTGCCGGAGGTCACGTTATTCCAGGGGATTGTCGCTACAGTGAGCGTGCTGGTCCAACTCGGAGCCGCACCGCCACCGTTGCTGATCAGAACCTGACCCGCACTGCCAGCGCTGCCAGATGTATTGAGTGCGCCGGTACCCGTCAGTGTCAGGCCACCGGTAATATTCGCACCACCCGTAGTCGCAGTGAGCGAACCGCCGCTCACGTTGCCGGTTGTCGTTATCGAACCAGAACCCGCGTTCAGGCTCGCAGCAGTGATTGCGCCAGCACCGGTCACATTAAAGCTGTTGCCGGCATTCTGGAACGAACCGCCATTGACAAGGCCCGTTGTTACAATCGTGCCGGAACCCGCATTAAGGCTCGTGGCAGTCACCGCACCAGCACCGCTTGCCGTAAAGCTCGCGCCCGTATTCTGGAACGAGCCGCCATTGATGAGGCCGGTTGCCGTGATCGACGACGCGTTTGTGATCGCGCTGCCGTTCATGCTGAGGCCGCCAGAGATGGTCGCACCTGAATTGGCGATGAGTGCACCATTGATCGTGGCGCCTCCTGTGGTGACGCTCAAGCCGTTACTCGCCGTCAGCAGACCAGCCGATGTGATCGTGCCCGTACCGGTCGTCGTGATGTTACCACTCGTCGTGATCAGACCATTTGCCGTGATCGTGGTCGCACCAGCAATCGAACCGGTATTGGTGATACCGTTATTGTTTAGATTAAGCCCACCCGTCGTCGTGGTCAAGTTGGTGAACGTACCAGCAGCGGCTGTACCAGTACCAATCGCTTGTGGACTTGCCCAGGTATTGCCGAGCAATGTCGAAGCGTTGATCGTGCCAGTGCCGGTGAAGTTCAAGGTTGAACCAGTACCAACCTGCAATGTCTGGCCAGTATTGATGCCACTTGTGATGTTGCTAAACGGTATAGTCGCCACCGTCAGGGCTGTTGTCCAACTCGGGGCCACACCGGCCGCGTTGCTGACAAACACCTGACCGGCCGTTCCCGGACCGCCATTTGCGACTGGCAATACAACCGGACTTGTGCTGCTGAGTGTCAGCGGTCCCGTAATGTTTGCTCCGCCCGCAGAGACGGTCAGACCATTGGCGGCCGTGATCGTCCCCGTGCCGGTGGTCGTAATGTTACCGCTCGTCGTGATGAGGCCCGCACCCGCGTTGAGGCTCGTCGCAGTGATCGCGCCTGTGCCGCTCGCGGTGAATGTCCCTCCTGTGTTCTGGAACGACCCGCCGTTGATCAGGCCCGATGCCGTGATCGTCGTCGCACCGGAAATCGCGCCAGCGTTGGTCATGCCGCCGCCGTTATTGTTGATGCCCGTGAAAACAGACGCGCCGTTATTAGCAGTCAGCAATCCGTTTACCGTAGCACCACCACTGAGCGTCGATCCGCCGTTGGCAGCGAATCCACCATTGACGGTCAGGCCGTTGCCGATTGTCTGACCAGCCGGCGATGTGCTAAGGATAAAGTTGGCATTGGCACCCGGGTCGATCAATGTATATGACCGATTAGCAGCCAATGGGTTGATCGTAACGTTTCCAAGGTTTGCCGAGGCACCATCACCGAATATGACGCGACCAGCCGCAGTGCTGTTGCCGGTAGCAAGTGCGCCAGTGGCTGTCGAGATATTACCCGAGAGCGTGCTGACACTGCCCGTGCCATTGACTGCGACAGAGCCCGAACCGGTAAAGTTAAGGTTACCCGTCGAAGTCAGGTTCGTGCCATCATTCGTGAAGTTCGTGGCCGGTCCCCAGGTGGGCGGCGACATTGTCGTGGCGCGAAGCGTCTGATTGACCGAGGTTGGCGGAAGAATGTTCGTCGCCAAGCTCTGCCACACTGGCGGCAGACCAGGACCCTGACTGAAGAGGGCTTGGTTGGCCAATCCAGCATTTCCGGCAACTTGCAGCGAGCTTGCCGCACCTGCCAGATTGAGAGTGCCGTTATCGATGATACTGCCAGCGGTCAATGCACCGCCAATGATGCCTGCACCGGAAACATTGAAGTTACCGACTTGCTGCGTGCCAGGTGTTGTCGATTGGTTTTGGATAAACAGGCCGCTCGCTGTGGTCCATGATGGCGCGGTGCCGTTGGACATCAGGATCGTGTTGTTCCCACCGATTGCCAGGCGGGTTAGCGACGTGGCACCGTTCGCGTAAAGTACATCACCAACGTTGTACGCGTTATTTCCGGTACCGCCATTCGCCGCTGGGAGTGTTCCGGTTACTTCCGTCGTCAGATTAACCTGACTGGAAGTAAGAGCGTTTGTACCACCAGTGGAGTGGATGACTCCCGCCGCGAAGGTATTTACGCCCGTGCCGCCATTGCCGACGGTCAGCGGAGCTGTAAGCGTCAAGCCTGCGAATGTCGGCGTATTAGCTGAGCCAAGTCCGATGTCGGTACGGGCCTGCGCAGTGTTCGCCAAAGTCAGAACGCCATTCGATGCAATCGTTGCATCGCCGGAGAGAACGACAGAATTCCAGGATGTGCCGTTGGCAACGATGATGTTGCCGCTCGCTGGGGTCAGCGAGCCGAAGCTGACGCCGCTCACCTGATTGGCATTGATGATGCCCGTCCCAATTGGTGTCAGCACGGAGCCATTGCCCACCTGAAGCAACTGACCGGTATTCACACCACTGAGAATATTGTTGAAGGTCAAACCCGTCCAGGTCGGAGCAACGCCCGCACCCGCACTGACCAGTACCTGACCGGCAGCGCCCTGAGCGAGCCACGTCGGTGTGTTCGCACCATTGCCAACCATAAGTTGACCAACAGCACTGGAAGCCCCGTTCAGCATGAGGGGGCTCGTCGTACCAGCCAGGTTCACGGCGCCGTTATGCGTCGTTGTGCCGGTAACCGTCAGAGCCGGATTCGTCTGGCTGTTGCCATTCGAGTTGATCGTCAGACTCGATGCAGCGCCAGTCGTTCCGATCGACTGACCGCCGGTGGACATGTTCAGGATAACGCTCGAATTCGCACCGGCATCCGGGAATGTATAGAGCCGGTTCGCGGAAGGAGCAGCCGTGAAGCTAATGAATGGACCGGTGTTGACAGAGCCGAGCGCAAAGCCTTGCGCGAAGGTCTGCGAAGCCGTCCATGTATTGGCGTTCGCAAGGTTAATGTTGAATGGCGTGGTCGTACCATTGCCAAGTAACGTCACACCCGTTGTGAGTAACGCATAGCTTGGAGTTGTGCCATTCGAAGTCAGAACCGTCCCGTTCGCGCCAGCCGCCAGTGTGCTGACAGCGCTGGTGCCATTGCCGAGGACGAGTGCGTTCGCCGCAAGCGCGCCAACGCCCGTACCGCCATTCGGAACCGGCAGGATGCCGTTGACTTTGCTGTTCGGGTTGTTCAAGTTGACCGCGCCGTTCGCGATCTGAGCCGTGCCAACGCCACCAGGAGCAATCATAACCTGATTGTTCGAAATGGTCAGCGTCGAGTTATCGACGTTTACGTCCAGCAGCCCGGCATTGTCTTGGATGAGTCCGAGACCAGCGATCTGCGAAATTTTGTTACCGGTGATTGCGCCCGGTCCAAACATCTGGTTCGTGATCTGGCCAGGGCCAATCTCGACAGTAACGTTCGTTCCAATACCGTTGCCAGGAATCGTGGTGATGCCTGGTCCTGCGGTGATGGTATCAATACCACCCGAGTTCGGGCCGGAGATCATGATTGAATGAGTGCTTGCGTCCGGCGTAAGCGAAATTCCCTGACCCGCGGTCAACAGAACATTTCCACCGGCATCCGGTCCGACACTATTCAGCGTCTGAATTGCGGCAGTCGGTACCGGCAGGATCGACGTATCGATACGGCCAGAGGCATCCAACGGCACGGGCCACAAGGCACCAGCAACTGGATGATCGAAGACATCAAGACCGTTCGCGCGCTCTGCATTCAAAGCGTATGGAGCGGAAAGCATCTCCTGTCTATCAAACACCTTCTCGTCGGTCGCACCTGGATCATAGGTTATCTGAATCCAGTATGGGGCATTGAATCTCATGGACGCAGGAAACTGCGGTGGCACGAATCCCGAGCCTAGTGTTAGATCGAAAACTCCCGCAGTAAACGTCACAGACTTAAAAGTCTCTGAACCGAGCAAATTGCCTGCAGATGAAGCATCGTAGTAATCTACTTTTACCACGTGCTGTCCTGTTACAGCCTGTCCATCGGCGGTATTCACCATCAGGCCCTGATACGAGATGAGTCGAGGGCCACTTCCCAAAACTGAAGTCTGTGCATAGAGCGAGGGCGCCCCAAAGCTGAGAGCTACTCCAAGAGCTAAGCCCATTAACCACGAACGGCGTGATTTCATACTAACGTCTCCTTGAAATTAAAAAAATTGCAATCGCAAGCGGTTGATAAACTTCAACCAATCCTGCAGCGCGAAGTCCGAATACGAACCGTCTCGGCCCCCAAACTGCAGGGTGGTTTACTATTGCGCTCGCAAGCCGCGCAATAGCAGTAAAAGAAAAACTTGTGGGCGGATTGATCCACCCGATCGGCATCAAGAATAGACCTGATGCCGTATAGAAAAGTGCAGAAATCGGCGAATTTCAACCGAATTGACCAGATTCTTCTCTTTCGGGAAGATCCGGCCGTGCGGCCAATGGGATTCCTGCTCGAATCCATGCCTACGAATATAGGACATTTAAATCCAATACGCAAGAAATTGGGGATTTTTCGGCCAAAAAAATTGCGTGCCGGATAGCCAATTCGAGTTGTAACACATGGTGCGAGTAATCTTCACACGATCGGATCATTGCTGCTACAATCAAGAATGGTGGCGCAGAGTGGAATCTGGACGCGCACCGAAAAATGGTTGCTACCAATCCTCATGTGCTTCTGTTGAAGCGCACCATGAGCTTCCAAAAAGCACTCGCATGGAGTCTGTTCTGGATCGGCCTTTCTCTGCTTGTCGCCATCGGCATCTATTATTATGCCGGTCCGAACCAAGCTGAAGCATTCGTCACCGGTTATTTACTCGAAAAGTCGCTTTCGTTCGATAACCTCTTCATCTTCTTGATGCTCTTCACGCATTTCGGCGTGAGCGCATCGGCCCAGCGGCGCGCGCTGAATTATGGAATAATCGGAGTGCTCGTCCTGCGAGGCGTGCTCATCTTCGTCGGCGTGGCTCTTGTCGATGAATTCGACTGGCTGATGTACGCCTTTGGCGCTATCGTTTTGTACAGCGGGTTTGTGATGCTCCGCGGTTCCTCGCACGAGTTCGATCCAGCGACGAGCCGGACGATCCGGCTCGTCTCAAAGATGATCAAGATCGCTCCGGATTTTCACGGGACCCGCTTCTTTGTTCGCGCGGAGATTCGCCATCGTACGCGTCTGATCGCCACGCCCTTGTTCCTGGTCTTAGCCGTGATCGAAGTGATGGACATCATCTTTGCTGTCGATAGCATCCCGGCGATTTTTTCGGTGACCCGCGATCCGTTCATTATCTATGCTTCGAATATGCTCGCGGTGCTTGGGCTCCGTTCGATGTATTTCTTACTCGTCCGTGTCCATGAAGCGTTTCGTTTTGTTAAGCAGGGCGTTGGAGTGATACTCTGGTTCATCGGGATCAAGATGCTCTTGCCGGCGGTATGGCCTAATCTACTCATCACGAATACCCTGGCGCTTGCGGTGGTCACTGCGGTCCTGCTGACTTCGATCCTGCTATCGGTAACTATACGCGAAAAACAATAAGGCAGTATTCAGACTGCACCGGGTGACCTCAAGTGGACGGACTCCAAGAAACACTTTTGGCAATTTCGGACTTAGCACTGGGGCCACCAATCAAAAGACCTTGCCCGCCACCCGTTCCCGCCAATTCGCGCTGTCGCTGATTCTCTGCGGGATAATCTTTTCCGTCACGCTCACCTATCCCTTCAATAACGATAACGCGCTATATGCCTATATGGGGGACCTGCTCTTGCATGGCCATCTCCCCTATATCGGATCGTGGGACCAAAATTATCCGGGCATCGTGCTCATCCATGCATTCCAAATTGTAACGAGCGGTCACTCTCAACTCGCCTTTCATGCCTTCGACATTCTGATTCAATTGATAGGCAGTGCCCTACTCTATAAGATAGGCACGTTCTTGCTCGATTCGCGCGCCGGAGCGCTGGCCGCCATCCTTGGGGCGCTCTATTATGTGCAACAGGGATTATGGATGGCTGGCGAGCGCGATACCTATGTCACCATCTTACTGCTAGCAGCATTCTCTCTTTGGCTCTGCGAGCCGAAGGGACATCGTTTCTGGATTGGACTCCTGGCTGGCTCGACCCTTCTCCTTCGCCCGACATACGGTTTGTATGCACCGGTCTTTCTCATGGCTTTTCTGCGCGAGCCTTCGGGCACGCGGCTCCGAAGTGCGCTACTTGTAATTATCGGGGCGGCGCTTCCTTTTGTTTTGTTTCTTCTTGTCTATTTGCCACTCGGCGGGCTCCGCGATTTTTGGGAAGCCACTTTCCTTTTCAATATGAGGGTCTACGGCGGCACCGGAACATCATTTGACTTCTGGCAGCCCGTCCGCTTTTACGCGATTTCATCATTCGCAGTGGCATCCGGCTCTCATTATCTCTGGAAAACGAACCGACCGGCTTTGTATGTATGGACCGGCCTATTCGCGGCTAGCCTTATTTCGCTGATCCTGCTATACCGTCACAGCGTCTACCATTACCATCCGGCGATGACGCTATTCATCCTATTGTCCGCCATTGGCTGGACGAGAGTGATAGAGTGGACAAAATGGAACGCATGGGCAAAGCAGACTCTGACGGCAGGAGTCGTACTTTTCTTTGTTTTCCAAACCCTTCGTGGTAATACTGTCCAGCACGTTCTTATCGGGATCGCGCAAGGCGAAATCAGATCATTCGATGATTCGTATGCACAATATGAACCCTCGAAGGAATTCGGCTATCCGGCCCAACTGGCGTGTAGCCAATACCTGATATCCCGCACAAAGCCCGGCGACACGGTGCAAATGTTTGGCCCATACAGCTATCCGCAATACCATGCTCGGCTAACGAGCGCAAGCCGTTTCCAGACGATTCATGCGCTGGCGATGCGGGGCAATGATACGCTCATGCCGTTTCAACAGCGATGGCGGCGTGAGTATCTGGCCGATATGCGTCAGAAGCACCCAAAGTACTTCATCGTTTGCGATGCGCCGGAAGCATTCCGTCAGTACTATGGTGGCCGACTGGGCCATGAGATTCTTCGAGAGGACTTCCGCGAACTTGGCGCGTGGCTCGATTCAAATTATTATGCTGAAACGAAGATCGGCGCTTTTACTTTATATAGAGTTGTAATTCATAATTAAGGAGTATTGAGTGAGCCCTACTCCACTCCGCACCAAATCCTGAAGGCCGATGCCAAGCCGCACTGTTTCGATTGTGATGCCGATCTACAACGAAGAATCGCTCCTGAGCGAACTCTTCGACCGAATGACGCGGGTTCTGAACGGACTCGAAACATCCACTGGCCTTGCTGGTGAGTGGGTCATTGTAAATGATGGTTCGCATGATCGGACATTGGAAATCCTTCGCGGATATGCCACGAAGGATCCCCGGCTCGCAGTGATCGATCTCTCTCGAAATTTCGGACATCAGCCGGCAATCCAGGCCGGTCTCGAGTATGCGCATGGCGATGCCATTATTATTATGGATGGGGACTTGCAGGATCCCCCCGAACTGATTCCTGATCTGGTCCGAACCTGGCTCCGCGGACCCAAGGTTGTCGTGGCCAAGCGACGGTCGCGTGCCGAGCGGGGACTCAAGGGGATGCTCTTCAAGCTATTCCATTCGATGCTCGCACGCGTGAGTGATCTCAAAATGGAAACGGGCAGTGGCGTCTTCGGATTGATCGATCGACGGGTCGCAAATGAAATGATACGATTGCGTGAGCGCAACCGGTTCTTCCCGGGACTTCGCTCCTGGGTCGGGTATGAGCAAGCCGATGTGATTTACGACCGCGAAAAGCGTGCCTCGGGTGAGCCCAAACAGACCTTTGGCCGACTTGTGCGATATGCCTTCGATGCGATCTTCAGCTTTAGCCTGAAACCGTTGCGAGCGATCTGGACGCTTGGGTTCATTGTCAGTATTTTCTCGATCGCTTACGCCCTGTACTTACTGATCCTACGCGTATTTCATATCGATGTCGTTCCCGGTTTCACCACTCCAACGGTTGCCATTCTTTTGCTCGGTGGCATTCAGTTGATTTCCATTGGGATTCTCGGCGAGTATCTCGGCCGCATATACGACGAAGTGAAGCAGCGGCCGCACTACGTCATTAACGAGATTATCACGACCTCGAGCGAGCTGGTCCCGGGCGTTGTAGCTCAGCACACTTTACTTAGCACATAGCACATTGCAGATCGCCGAATACGACGCCCTCGAAAGAGTCGAGCGCGAACATTGGTTTTATAAAGGCAAGCGTCTGCTCGTGCGCTGGTGGATCGAACGCGCCGCACATCTTGATGCTGGCGACCGCATTCTGGATGCTGGTGCCGGCACCGGAGAGTTAGTGCGGGAACTAGGCGGCATGTACGAACACAAAGGAATTTCTGTTATTGGAATCGAGTACTCTGCTGAGGGTCGGAGGCTCGCGCGCGAGCGAAAAGGGACCGACTTGCTCGAAGGCTCTATTCTTGACTTACCTCTGCGCGATGAAAGTTGTGCGGTCACGATCGCTCTCGATGTCCTGGAACATGTCGAAGAAGATGCGCGAGCGTTCGCGGAAATGTTGCGGATAACAAAACCGGGCGGCCTTCTCATCATCAATGTGCCGGCGTTTATGAGCTTGTGGAGCGATTGGGACGTCTCGCTAGGACACTTCCGGCGCTACACGAAACGGAAATTCAGAGATCGCGTGCAAGCCCAGCTACGTCCGGCACCATACGAGGTCGTCTATCTCGATTATATTAATGTATTCGCATTTCCGGCCATCTGGCTGTATCGGAAAGTGGCGCGACTTGTCCGGCTCACATCGCGCGCTGAAGACAAGATTCCCTCGCCACGAGTGAATGCGTTGATGATGAAGCTCTTTGTCGAGCCGAGCAAAGCGCTGTGGTTTCATCCACCATTTGGAGTATCACTCTTCATAGTGCTTCGGAAGAAATGATGCGCGCGACAAAGTGGCTGGTAGCAGTTGCGGCGTGCGGATTTGTCGCGCTGATTGTGTTGCTCGCCTATCTTCGGCTTGCATATCCATATGAGGTGGAGTGGATGGAAGGCGCGATGATGGACCACTCGATGCGGATCCTTGACGGCTTGCCACTCTATTCTGCACCCACGATCGATTTCGTCCCATGGCTCTACCCGCCCCTGTACTACTACATCGTTGCCGGAGCAATGAAGATCGTTGGCGTTGGATTTTTCGCCGGACGAGTTGTATCCTTCGGTTCGACGCTGGTGACGGCAGGGCTTCTGGGATGGATCGTTAGCCGAATCACCCAAAGACCTGCCCTTGCACTTTTGACGTTCGCATTGTATCTTGCAACCTATCATGCGACAGGATTCTATTTCGACATTGCCCGCAACGACGCGTTCTTCACGCTGCTTCTCGTGGGTTCGGCGGCGGTGGCAATCAAATTGGACGGCCTTGCTGGCGCTAGCCTCAGTGGGCTGCTGCTCGCGCTCGCGTTTCTAACAAAGCAGCAAGCCATCTTCTTCTTCCCGGCACTGGCAGTATGGTTTTGGATCCAATCAAAAAAACAGAGTGCTGTATTTGCGGTGATTGCCGTCGGTCTTACCGTTCTTGTGCTTTGGATGTGGAATCATGCTTCGGATGGCTGGCTTTTTTACTATCTTTTCCATATCCCGTCGGCCAAAACTTCAGATCTGTCGTGGCTGCGAGCGATAGAGGTGTTGCCCACATACGTATTCGGGACATTTGCCGTATCATCGTTGGCGGCCATCGGGCTTATGATACGTCTTTATAAGACTCAAGAGTCTTATGAGTCTCGCTGGACTTCTTCGACCGGACTACTATGTCTTATGAGTATTGCCGGCCTTATTGCCGGCGCAATGAGCCTCGGCAATGACGGCGGCTATGCAAATGTCATGATGCCTTTCGCCGCGTTCGCCGTGCCAATGTTGCCAATTACAGTCGAGGAAGTCCAAAGCCACTGGCCAACAATGGAGCGGTATGCCTGGCTCGCAGTACTTTTTCAATTGGCCGCGTTCTATTTTAATCCGTCATCGGAAAAAATGCTGATTGCCAGTCCGCACCAGCGTGCGGGCGGCGATGCATTCATGCAGAAGCTTCGCGCAATGCCCGGAGATGTCTATATCCCTTATCATGGGTTCATCACGCGACTAGCGGGCAAACCTTCTCATGCGAACATTCTGGCCACTATCGATGTGCTCCGCACGCACGATAGCACCGCTGTTCGCCTGCAACGCGATCTCGATTCGGCCTTTGCCTGCCATCGCTTCAGTGCCATCATCATGGAGGAATGCCCGCGTATTCCATGTGATTCTATTGCCCATTATATGCTCGATGGCCGCATGCTTTTGGAGCCGAATGTCATGCTCTCTCGTTTTGGGAGCGAGGCCTCACGGCCCAATTATGTGTATATCCCGAAATAACTTTCCGTATCTTTGCATATTCGTATCTTTGCATAAATGTTTGCCGCCCTGGCGCGTTCTTTGGGCTGAAGGATGACTGAATTATCGATAGTCGTTGCTGTATATAATGAAGAAGCCGTGCTACGTGAGCTGCACCGGCGGCTCTCGGCTGCACTCCAAATAAGCGGCAAGACCTACGAGATCATCCTCGTGGATGACGGCTCGCGCGATCGATCGCTGGCGATCATGCAGGAACTTCGCACCCTTGACCCACAGCATGTCCGGCCGCTCTCCTTCACGCGTAATTTCGGCCATCATATCGCGCTGACTGCGGGACTGGATCAGGCTGAGGGAGCCATCGTCATCATGATGGACGCGGATCTTCAGGACCAGCCTGAAGAGATCGCGAAGTTACTTGCAAAACTCGAGGAAGGCTACGATGTCGTTTGGGGCGAGCGTGCAACGCGACAATTTTCCTGGTATAAAAACCTCTCGAGCCGGATGTTCCTCTGGTTGATGAATAGCGTGGCGCGTTCGGAGGTACCGTTGAACTCGAGTATTTTCCGCGCGATGCGACGTCCGGTGGCGGACGATCTCCGCAAAATGCGCGAGCAAGCGCGCTATCTACCCGGTCTCGTAAGCTGGCTTGGATATCGGGAGACGAGCGTTCCGGTCGAACATGGCGCACGCTTCGCTGGAGAAACGAAATACTCTCTATGGCGGCTCATCAAGCTCGCACTGAGCACGGCCACCAGTTTTAGCACTGCACCCCTTCAACTGGCGACCGTCTCCGGCATGATCACCGCCGCGATTGCCGTACTGTTTGTCCTATACATCCTTGCGCGGAAGTTTACCGGGGTATATACTGTACCAGGGTATGCATCCGTCATGATCGCAATTTTTGTTTTTGGAGCTCTGCAACTGATCGTTATCGGGCTGATGGGCGAGTATGTCAGCCGAATTTACCGCGAGGCGCAAGGCCGACCGTTGTATCTGTTGCGAGATCTCGGTTCGCGCTCCATCACCGCTCCGGAATCCACGTTGCCATCGACCAGCCTTCGTCCCGCCATCATCGAGGATCTCTGGGAGGTGATGGCGCTCGATCCAGAGCTTCCGCTTGCGCATGTTTTCCATCATCCGAATAGTGATGCGCTGGCCAATTACCACCTGCAATCCTGGAATCGGGAAAGTGTCAAAGTGATTTCCGAGGCGCGAGATGGCTTTAAGGTAGTCTGTATCTTCGAGGAGCTTGCATGGGATTCGAAACTTCTCGGGGTAAAGGCCGGACGAATCCACTATGCGAATGCACTGTGTGAATCTCAGGAGCGCGAATCTCTGGTGAGCAATTCGCGAGCCAATGCATTGCGGAGGGTGCTCGGAGCCTGTCTGGCAAACGCGCGTTCTCGCGGCATCCAGTTGATCGATGCCCGCGTCTCCGGCAAGGACCAATTCCTGACTCGCGCATTTGAAGCGGAAGGATTTCACACGGTCGATTCCCTCGTCACACTTGGAGCTGATCGTTCGGCCCTTGAGCGAATTACCAGAGATGGGCATGCAAATCCAATGAGTTCGATTCGCCCCATGCAGTCCTCTGAGGAGGCTGTGTTAGCTCAGATCTCTTACGATGCCTTTGGAGATTTTCACGCGATCCAGGACCGGTTCTTTCTGGAGCCGGCAATTTCACACGAACGTTCGCAAGTCCTGTTCCGGGAGTGGTTTTTGAACCTCTCGCGGAAGGCTCAATCGGATCAGGCTTGCGTTTTGGTTGCGGAACTCGATGGCAAACCTGCAGGCTATATCGCACTCGAACCGATGGCACCGTTCGACGGCCTCGTCTGGTGGCGCGACTCCCTGAATGCAGTGGCCAGCGAAGCCCGAGGCCGCGGAGTCTATCGCGCCCTGATCAGAGCCGCATTTGAATATGTTCAAAATGCCGGTGGCGCAGGGCTGATTACCAAAACCCAAGGCTCGACAAACCGTGTTATCAATTCCTGGCTGCACGCCGGCGGTGGCATGCTTGAAAGCTTTACGACACTACACTGGACACCATCGTAGCGAGTGAGTGCCTGGCACACAACGGGTAATTGTTTATTTGCCCGGATGCGCTAC
Organism: Bacteroidota bacterium; assembly: GCA_030706745.1. Classification (NCBI taxonomy): domain Bacteria; kingdom Pseudomonadati; phylum Bacteroidota; species Bacteroidota bacterium. Next base: position 55,229 of record JAUZNX010000005.1, on the reverse strand, counting down.
ATCTTGCCCGTTACTTCTTAGAACCAAGCTTGAAGACAATCCTTATAACCGGCGGCGCCGGATTCATCGGCAGCAATTTCCTGGGTTACCTCTATCGGAAGTATCCCGATTACCATCTTATCGTCCTTGATGCGCTGACGTATGCTGGCTCGCCGGATAATATCCCCGACGAGATCAAAAGATCGAAGCGGTTCGAGTTTTGGTACGGCAACGTGACCAATGACGATCTCGTGAGCCAACTGGTTTCGCGATCGGATATCATTGTCCATTTTGCGGCCGAAAGTCACGTCGCGCGTTCGATCTTCGACAACAAGATTTTCTATGTCACGGACGTGCTCGGTACGCAGGCGGTTGCCAACGCAGCAACGCGTCATAAAGGGCTCGATCGATTCATTCATATTTCGACAAGCGAGGTCTACGGCACGGCGCACACCGCACCGATGACCGAAGAACACCCGTTAAATCCGCTCTCTCCGTATGCAAGTGCAAAAGCCGGCGCGGATCGCCTCGTCTATTCCTACATCGCGAGCTATGGTATTCCGGCTTGTATCCTTCGGCCATTCAACCAATTTGGACCGAAGCAGCACCTGGAGAAAGTCGTGCCGCGTTTCATCACGAGTGCATTACTTGGCGAGCCGCTCACCGTGCACGGCACAGGTGGCGCGATCCGCGATTGGCTCTTTGTCGAAGATACCTGCATGCGGATCGATAAGGTAATGCATGCACCGATCGAATCGATCAAAGGAGAAGTCTTCAATCTCGGTAGCGGATTCGAGCTCGATGTACTCTCCATCGCTCAACTGGTACTCAAAATTCTTAAGAAGCCCGAGGATCTGATTTCACACATCGGCAACCGGCCCGGACAGGTCGATCGACATATCTCCTCGACTGAAAAGTCCGCACGGATTCTTGGCATCGAACCCGGTCGGTCGTTCGAAGCCGGTTTGGAACAGACCATCGAATGGTATAGCAATAACCGCGCATGGTGGGAAAAGCAGCTATGGATGCGGCACGTCCCCATCATGACAGAGACAGGAAAGGTCGAATATCACTGAAGAAGCGCGCCAATCTCACGCCCTCCGTCCCGATTCGGCTTGAAGGCTTTGCGGTCTTCGTGCTCATTGTGGTTGTGCTCGTTTTTTTCTATGACTCGCTTCGCACAATCTATATTTTTCCAGTCCCCGACAGTTACCGGTGGTATGGCGATGAAACGCAGACCTGGATGCTGCTCGGATGGAAGAATCTTCTGGCGCACGGTCGGCTCACGCTTCCGATTGCACTCGGTTCCACACTCGAACATGCACCGGGATTACTCCTCGGCTCCTCATGGGTCCCGGCGGTCATCTATGGTCTGCCACAATTGATCCTCTCCGCGGATATCGATCCAATCACGATTGGACGCACGGTCACGATGTGCTTCGCCCTTACCACCGTCGTGGTAATGAGCTGGGCCGGATTTCGGATGAGGCTGCCAACCGCGGGAGTAATGTTATCGCTTGCATTGCTGCTGACAACGCCAAGCTTTACCTTCGCCTCGCATAGCGCGCGCTATGACATGATGACTGGTTTCGCCATTGTGACATTCGTCGCACTGTTCGCCGTTCGTATTCCCTTGTCAGCGAAACGCGCGCGCCCAACTAGGCTCTTTGCATTCTGGCTTGGTCTGGGATCAATGTTCGCGGCGCTTACCATTAGTCCGCACCTTCTGGCGCTATTATTCTTGCCGGCACTTTACACCGCTTGGTATTTCGGCGTTCTACGAACCCGGAATGGTATCTTTTCCTTCCTTGGCGGTGGTGCAATTGCGATTGCAGTGTTGATTGGAGCCTATATGGCTGCGAACCAGCACGTCTCGATCGGAGGTGCGCTTTTCCAGCACAATCAGGCTGGCTCTTATCTCAGCAATCTGCCAATCGTGCATCCGTTCTCCTGGTCCGCCCAAAGCCACCAACTATGGGCGAAGGGCTACTATCTTTCGCACGAAGCAATGCCGTTTGCTGTCATCTTTCCATTGCTCCTGATTTCGAGCATTCTCCTTCTTGTCTTCAAGCGGCTCAACGAGCAGTTGATTTTCGTCACTTTATCTCTGGCGGGAGTAGTGGTAGGTGCGATCTACTTCCAGAGCACGCTTCCGTATTACTTGATCCACCTTCTACCACTCGCAGCGCTGACGCTTGCCGTTCATTTGAATGCCTGGAGAGACGAACTATGGATGCGGCCACTGATTGCCGCCGCATCGCTTGCACTTGCTGCACAATTGATTTTCGTGTCCATTCCCGAACTTCGGAATGCCGGACGGATGGGTAAGCGCATCAATGAAGCAAACACCACCGCCGTCCAGGCCGCTATCGAACAAGAAAGTCGCGTCTGGCAAGCCGACTTGCGCAAACCTCTCGTACTCGCTCAGGGGCCGGCTGTCCACGAACTCCTTCGCAACTCGACGATCCGCCTTATGACGGAGTCCTTTCTCTTTTTCCCCGAGCGTGATGAACTTCCGGACTCCACAATTGCACGTGAGGGCGTGAATTATATTATCGATTATAACCGGCCAATGACGACAGCTTATCAAGCGGCCGTCCGAACGGCCACTCCCATCTTTGCTCGTTCGGGCACGCTGCTCGATCGCACCGTCGATTACTTCCATGATACAACGAGCGAGATCGATACGCTGACACTTTATCAAGTAACACGTAACGGTCCGGGAGAAAATGAGTGAGCGTTCTGAAGTGTCGAATGCTGAAGTACGAATGACAAATTCTCAGTCCCACATTCGAAGTTCGTCAGTCGTGATTCATAGCGTGCTTCTTGTGCTCATTCTCCTACTCTTAATCGATCAATCACGCTTCCTCTTCACTTATCCAGTCCCGGATACCGGTATGTGGTTCGGCGATGAAAGCTGGACGATGCTGACAGCCCGTGCCTTCGCGGCAACCGGCGTCGCCCACATGCCTGAAGCGATTGGATCCTCGCTGGCATACTCGAACGGTCTGATCAACGGTTCAATTTGGATCACCGGATTACTCTATGGGATTCCGGCGACTTTTCTTGCCTTGCTTGCGAGTCCAGTTGCGATCGGACGAAGCATGACGATGTTGCTTTCAATCGTTACCCTGTTGATATCCATTCGAGCTTCACGATTGCTTACCGAGGACCGCATCGCGGTCTCTCTCTCTGTGCTTGCCCTTGTTTCATGCGATGCGTTCGCATTCTCCAGCCACTCGGCACGTTTTGATACCGCTACGGGGCTGGCAACACTGGCATATCTTGTTTTCTTGTGGCGCCTTCTTGAGCGAGGAAAGAGCACGAAACCAATAACTTCTTTTGCGATCGTGTTTCTGGGTGTGCTCTCTCTCGCCATATATGTTCATGTGCCCACCCTGATTGCATTGCCGGCACTCTATGCATTATGGCGCATAGATGCCCTTCGAAATTGGCGATGTTTGCTATCGGCGTTGGCTGGGCTGCTGGGCGGTTCCATGATCCTCGTTGGCGCTTATTGGGCGACAACAGGGTCGGTTGATCTATTGGGCCATGGATACAATCAGTATTACAATGTTGCGAACTCCTTGCCTATTCTCCATCCATTCTCGTGGCAAGTCCAGAAGATTAATACCATTGACCGCGCCGTCCAGGTTTGGCAAGTCGCCTGGCCGCTGGTATTATTGATGATTATTGGTGTGCTATTCAGAATCTGGAAACGACATCGATTCACTGCAAGTCAGGTAGACTGGCTCATGCTCTCAGCGCTCACGCTCGTCGGTTGGTGTGCATTCGAAGGACCAGCCGTGTTTTATAATATCCACATCTTGCCAGTCGTAGCGGTCTGTTGTGCAGTTACGCTCGGTCCACTACTGCAAATGCGCTTGACTCCTATTCTTGCCACGATTGGAATGGTCGCGATCGCAGTCTTGACCATCATGCGGCAGGAAAGTTATGGACGTGTTGCTCAGAAGATTACCCGCGAGAATTCGCTTGAGTCATTCCTAGAGTCTGCACATGATTCGTTTATTCTCGTGGATGAACCGGCACTTAATGAAGTTGCCTACTATGAACGAAGTCACGCCGGTTCGAATCTTCATCTAATGACCAAACATTTCCTCTTGTTTGGAGCAGAGAATAGATCGCCAGCAGAGATTCTTCGCGACCACAACGTCCGATATCTTTTGCTTTATTCTACAGTTCGCTGGCAAAGCCAGTTGCGTCCCATCGCGGATTCATTCTATACGGTAATTGGAGAACGGACCGGTCATCTGACAGATCAGGCCCGAAGTTACTGCGATCCCCGATGGGATGACATCGACACGCTTCGACTGTACCAATCGAGATGAAGTTCGAACGGATTGCTTTTGGTTTGCTCGCAACTTCGATTGCCGTTCTTCTGGTAGTCCAGTTCGGTCTGCTCTATACATTCCCCCAACCCGATAGCGCCAGATGGTGGGGCGACGAAACCGGCCAAATGCTCGAACTCCGCGCGGAACTACAGACCGGTTATGCGCATATTCCACCCGCTCACGGATCAAGTCTCGCAATCACGAACGGGCTTGTACGCGGCAACTCGTGGCTGGCAGCAATTATATATGGGCTACCGGCACTTTTGCTTTCCGCCCGTCTCGACCTTGTCACCATCGGCCGCACGATCACGTTTTTGCTTTCACTGGTGCTGTGCTTCATGATGTACAGAATGATGCGCTTGCTCAGAGTGCCTCCCCTGTTCGCATTGCTCGGTGTGCTGGTTCTTGTCTCAACGCGAGCCTTTTTCTTTGCGAGTCATGCAGCACGGCTCGACATCGCAGCAGGACTCAGCCTATTGCTCTTCGTTGACTATCTCGCCAGTCGCTATCGACGATTGCGACAACTCGAATGGCAGCCAACAATGATCTGGTACTTCGCCTATGGGGCGATCGCATTGCTCTTCGCGACACTGTCTATTCATTTGTTGACACTCCTTGGTACGCTCTCGGTGTATATGCTTTGGCGCTATCAGGTTTGGCGCAAGCCGATAGCTCTGATTGCTGCTTTTGGCGGAGCGATGGGCGTGCTCGCCATGCTCTATGGCATTTACGCACTGAGTGGCGCGCCGATCTCGATGTTTAGTCCATCTGTTCTGCCCAATCAATTTCAGAGTGTCTCCAGTATGCTACCGATCTTGCGGCCGCTTTCGCGATCTGTGCAAATCGCGAATCTTATTGAACGCATCAACGGTCTTTGGATGGAAGCTCCACAAGTGGTGATTCTTGTCCTCATTACGCTTGTACTGCTGTTACTGCGTCGTCGTCAGGACAAACGTTCAGAAGCTGAATCCTTTATAGTTGGAGCCTCCGTTGTAATACTCATCGCATGGCTCTTTTTCGAGAGTCCGGCATTGTACTATTATGTCCAGGTGCTTCCACTCTTCCTCGTTGGCCTAATAGCTTCGATTCATCATCGGCTCGTAGCGTCGAACGCAGTGGCAGTCGCGATTGTATTTTGCGCATTCCTATTACTGGCTTATGGCTGTCATGATGTGACGCTGGCTAGCACCCTGGCTTCCCGAATCGAACGGGATAACCGATCCGCGATTCATGATGCTATCCAGGCACTCGCAACAGATTCGAAGAATGCCCGTCCGATGGTGCTTGCTCAGAATCCGGCGATTGCTTACTTGGAACATGATACGAGTGTTCGCGTGATGACTGCCCACCTTGTCAGTTTTCCGATTTGGAATGCGCCACTCGCCGCTCAAATTGAACAAACCGGTGCCGGCTATCTGCTGCTGTATGCAACGGGTGACGGATCGCGATACAGTGACGACTATGCTGCACTTCGGCCTGTTGGCGATCGCATAGGGACAGTCCTCATGATCAGGACGGGCTTCCTTTTCGATGTGCATCGCAATTATTTTGAAGCAAATGGCCGTTCGATTAAGCCCGATACGATGATACTTTATAAACTTCACGGTGCTCGATAAGCTCTTGTCATATCTCCGAACCTCGTGGGAAGATCTGATCTTCTTCGGGTTGTTGCTAGCAGCCAGTGCGCTCCTGATGTTTGAGTTGACATCACTCTTTGTCGCGCCAATTGCGGACTCCTATCTCTGGTGGGGCGATGAGTCGTGGCTGATGACCGAGTTTCGGACTCAAATGCTGACCGGCGTCTTTCGTCATCCGTATGCCCTCTCCTCGAGCCTCGCACATGGTAGCGGCCTCATATTCGGCAACATGTGGCTTACGGCAGCGCTCTATGGCTTGCCTGCCACTCTTGCGAAGTCAAGCGATGTCGTGATGATTGGCCGAACGGTCACAGCGCTGCTATCGGTCACATTGGCATTTGTACTCTACGAGTGTATTCGCAAACTGAGTGGCGAGCGTCTGCTCGCGTTATTCGGAGTGATCGTACTCGTCACATCGCGGTCATTTCTACTGACAAGCCATTCCGCACGTTATGATATCTTGAGTGCGCTCGCGATTCTTGTCGGAGTAGCAATGGCCATGATGCACCTGCACATTCATATAGGAAAGCGGAGCGCCTTTCTCGCGGGACTGAGTATAGCAGCAACCTTACTGATCAGTGTTCATGTCGTTCTTGCCCTTGGTCTTGCCGCTCTGGTTGTTGTCCACGTCCGATCACAGGCGAAGGCCTGGAGTACAGGGCTTTTCCTTTTGGGAGTCGCTACCATTGGCATTATTCTTTACCTGTTATCTCACATTATCGGGATTCCTTCCGTTAACACAACCTCCGGCTCATTTGCACTAAATATTCACGACATTCCAGCATTGCGGTTGTTCTCGCGCTCGGTTCAAATCGCAAACCTATTGCAGCGCTGGAGTACCATTACATCCTTTGCATTTGGCTACGTGATCCTTGCCGCGTTAGTGCTACTTCTCACAGTCGTTCGAGGTATTCGCAAATCCGGTCGGTTGAATATTCCAGCTTGGACGTGGCTGATTGTTATAGTGCTTCTCTCGTGGCTCGAGCTCGAAAGCGCCGCTCCGACAAGTTATCTGATCTATATCCTGCCGGTGTTAAGCCTCGGCATTGCGCTCACATTGAAAGCAACGACGTCAAAAGGAATTGCATCGTCAATAGTAGTTCTGTGCAGCGCAGCAATGTTCTATTTCGCATTCCATGACTCCTGGCAAGCGCGAAAGAACGGTTTGCTGCTCACGCGCGCTAATGACGATGCGATCGGCGCCGCCAGTGCTGAAATCGAGCAGGACACCACACATCCCCTGGTCCTCGCGTTCAATCCTGCCGTGCACCGTCTGATGACCGATTCTGCTATTCGCCTGATGACGACACACTTCATTGAATTTCCCATTTCGATTGTCCCGGTCGATTCTATCCTTCGCTCTGAACATGTCCGGTACGTTTTGGTTTACAGAAGCGCTCTCAAGCCCGATTACATGCGAGAAGTAGAGCCGATCACGAATGCCGCTAAACGCGCCGGTACGCTTGTGTGGGAACGCACTTCGGCCATTCTGACCGACGTCGGCCGCTCCTATTTTGATACCAGCATGAGTGGCCATGATACACTCCGAGTTTACAAGATCCGTGAGTAGTAGGCTGACGATACGTATTGAACGATGGGCAAGCTTTGCGCTTGTCGTGTTGGTCATTGCACTTTTTGCATTGCAGTGCTCCTCACTATTTGTGTTCCCCCAGCCGAATTCTTTACGGTGGTATGGCGATGAGACCTGGCTCATGTCGGAAGCGAAGACACAAATCACGACCGGCACGGTGCGGTATCCGCTGGCCATCGGTTCAACACTCGATCACTCCAAAGGTCTCGCGCTTAGCATGACATGGCTCTCGGCGGTGCTCTATGGACTGCCTGCCGCGGCTGTTACAGCAGATCCTGTTGCGGTTGGCCGCGTCGTAACTGCAGTGCTCGCAGCGATTCTTCTTGTGACCGCCTATCGATCGGCTCGAGCGCTCGGTGCGTCATCTCTCGCAGCGCTCATCGGCGTGGCGTTACTTGCTTCCACTCGTGCATTTGTCTTTTCGAGCCATTCATGCCGTACGGATCTGCTGGCCGGACTCGTCGTACTGCTGTTCCTTTCCAGCATGACACAGTTGTTTGCCATACAGAAGGAACGATCCCAAATCTGGTGGATCGGGTACGGAGCCGTCGTCGTATTCCTTGCTGTGAGCTCATCAATCCACTTGCTGACATTGCTCGGACCGGTAGCGATCTTTCTGGCCTGGCGATTCGGCGGCTTCGGGACATTCCGGTTGGCATTCGCCACAATTATAGGCGCACTATCGACTCTCGTTCTGCTCACGATCGTATCGTGGCTCACTAACGGGACACTCACGCTATTCACACCGGGTGCTCACCAGTTTCAGGATGTTCTCTCATCGATCCCAATTCTTCGCCCACTTTCGCGCTCGGTGCAATCGGCCAACATCCTAATTCGGCTCAAACAGTTTTTCGCAGAAGCCCCTGCCGTATTTCTATTGGTACTGCTGACGCCATTTGCGTGGCAGTCCTCAAAGCAGCGTGCCAAAGCAAGTTCCCTTCTTATCGCGCTGGTAATCATCTTCCTGTCCTGGCTCCTCTTTGAAGGTGCTGAAATTAATTACCTCATGCAAGTGGTGCCAGTCATATTCCTGGCTATTGCGTTGGCGCTTTCGCGCATATCTTCCAAAAATAAAGTCATCGAATATGCTGCGGCGGCGATCGCCATTGTTTTCATCGGCATCAGCGGACAAGATATGCTGAGGGCCAGCGCGAATGCTCATGTGATCGATCGGTCTAACGCGAGTGCGATTTCTGCGATCGCCAGCCATATCGATACAAGCTGGCACCGTCCAGGCGCCCCGCTTATTCTTGTCGAACCTCCGGCACTCGAACGTATGTCGCAATATCCAAACTTGCGGGTAATGACCGATCACTTCATCTCATTCTCCGAGCGAGAGATACCAACTGATTCATTCCTGAGACAAGAACACGTGAATTATGCGGTGCTCTATAATTCGCCAAAATTCCCGAAGGACCGTGCGCGTGTTGACTCGCTCTATCGGACTGTGAGGCGCATTGGTACGCTCATCGCGTACGAAGCGGGTCGCTCCGGCGATATTGGCCGCAATTATTTTGGACGATCGGAGTGGCAGGATACGCTGCTCCTCTTTAAGTTGCCTGAATAATATGAAGTCCCTTTGGAAGCGAAGTGAGGTATTGCTTGCACTTGGTGCGACCATTGTTGCATGTATCGTCTGGCAATTCCGGCTCCGATTCCCATTCGACGATGCCTTCATTTCATTCCGATATGCAGAGCATCTTGCGTCTGGCAATGGATTAGTTTGGAACATTGGCGGGCCACCGACGGAAGGTTATACCAATTTTCTCTTCGTCGTTATGCTGGCCCTGGTCCGATTCGTCTCGAGCGATTTGCTCGCTCCCTCGCAAATGATCGGTTTGCTGGCGACGATCGGTTCGGGAATCTTGCTCCTTAAGCTCGCAACACATCTGCGTGACGCAATCGCCGGGATTGTCGCGGCCTCCCTCTTTTGGCTGATGCCGCTGACGTGGATCAACGCGCTCAGTGGGATGGAAACGAGCCTGTTCGTATTCTTCGTGCTCCTGTCGCTCTTCCTATTCGCGAAGGAGCGGCTCCTCTTTGCATTTGGCGCTTGCTTTCTGGCGACCCTCACCCGACCCGAAGGTGCGATGCTGGGTGGGATTCTATCGCTTACACTCATCGGCAAAATGCGAGACGGGACGAGTAATGCCTTCTGGAGTTATGCGAAAGCAGCAATGGGGTTCGCTGTTCCATTCATGGTTTATGCGGTGTGGAAGTATTTCTATTTCGGCACGTTGCTTCCGAATTCATTTTATGTGAAGGTCGGCGAACCGGCGAAGTTTTTGCCGGGCCTCCAATATGCTCGCTTATTTGTAGTCAGCATTCTTCCACTCGTCGTAGCTGGCTTTGGTATTCGTGTTTGGCGCGCGCGCCCTGCTTTACTGGCGACAGCTCTATGGGCCATATCGCTTCCAATATTCTACCTTTTTGTCACGCCGTTGGAGGGACTGTACGACCGCTTCCTATGGCCAGACTTTGCTGCATTCTGTATTACTGGAGCGTTGGGAATCAGCTATCTCTCGGAGCGACTGCAAATCCGGGCGCTTCCGTGGGGAATCATCCTTCTTCAATTTGTCGTCATGCTTCGAAGTCCCCGAACGACACAATCGCTCGCGGCACATGAAGAAATATGGGATGCGAGTATGGACCGAATCGTGACTGAACTTCGATTGCTGCCACACGTTGATTCACTTATGCTGGCGTATGGTGATGCCGGATATGTTGTTTACAAGAGTGGGATTCGCCATCTCGATCTCGTTGGCCTGAATGATACCCGGATCGCCCATGCGAGAACTCGGGAAGATCGGGCAGCCATCGTGCGAGATCAGCGACCGGATTTGCTCCTATTGCCAGTTCAAACTTCCGATGGCCGTTCGGTCTTAGTGGAAGATGGCTACGGCACAGCGCCCGATTCATCGTTTCAGCCTGTTGGAAGCTTTGTGGTCTTTCCGTATCGGCTCGTACTATTCCTGAACAAGAATACTCCATGGCCGGATCTCTCCGATTCAATCGCCGTGCGCATTCGAACGACGGGCAGTTTCCTTTCGCCGCCACCCGTATTCTCTCAGTGAATCGCATACACGGCTTCATGCACAGTGCGAAACTGGAATCTATAATGCCCTGTATCGGAAATCACGATGGCATAGGCCCGCGCATTGAACGGCGGAATGGCAAAGATTGCCGTTCGAATACTGGCTTGGAGAAGACTTTCTCTGAAGCTATCCGCACTGGAATCTATGATATGCTGCTGTTCTCGCAAATATCGGGGTAGTCCGACTTCCGCCCAACCGCCCGATGTTCGAGGAGTTGCATCGTACAGATTGGGAAAATAGAGTCCAAAATCATCAGTATAGATTCGTTTCGCTTCTTCCGTGCTTCGAATGCCAAGATCTCGTTCGATGCTTTCGTACTCGCGGACTCTCATCGCAGCATGATTGGCGCCGAGGAATATCTCGATGACTCCGGCACCGACTATCGCCAGAAGCACTGCCGGTATCCACGGTCGCATTTGCAAATTTTGGAGAATGCCAGTGGGCAAGACCCTCTTGGCAAGCCCACGCGCTAGCAACACGATTGCGAGTACTGCCACTGGCCAGATGGGAAGGACGGCCCGCGGGCTATAGCCAACTGTAATCGCTGCAAGATAGAGTATGGAGGCAGTAAGGAGCACCATGAGCCGTGAGTCCCGAGATCCCGTTCTGAATTGCCATACTCCCAATACGAGAATTGGAAGTAGGTAATCGGCTACTGACAATACGTGTGAAAGATATGCACTAAAGAACCGGAGCGGATCGCTCGCAACAAGAGCGAACATACTGCTGTCCAGGATGGCAGGCGGATGATTCCAGTCGATGCCATACATCATCCGATAGACATTCAATGTCTGTGATGACTCGAACATTCCGTGGCCCGACCAGGCTTGAACGAGGCCTTGCAGCAAAACAATAGGAAGTGCGGCCAAACAAAGGCGCAATGATTGCCGAAAACCTTGATCGCGCTCGAATATCAGCACTGCGATCGCAAATGCAGCGATCATGACAAGCATGTGCGTTCGCAGGAGCGCGCCAATACCCAAAGCAATGCCAGCAATGCCGTAGTCTCGCTTCGAAATCGCGAGGAAGGCCAGAAGGGCCGCAAGTGCGGCCAGGAAATCTGGCGTAACGCTGAGAGCGGCACGCACAGCAGAGGGATTCAATAAGACGACTACAATTGCCGTCCAAACGCCCATCTTGCCGAGAAACCGTTCGAACAGACGGATGGCCAGAATCGCATAGAACCCCGCAATGAGCGCCTGAATGATCTCCGTTGCAGCAAATGGCTCCCGGGTAAAACCGGCGATTCGGAGCAGGAGCGGGTAACCAACTGGGAAAAATCCGTTATAGAATGTAGCCGGATCGCCGAGCGACAAATGATCGGCCTGCCAGCGAAGTGGGAAGCTATCGTTCGAGAGCACCGCAAATCGCGAGAGGATTGCCGCAACCACGAGTAACGCCGAATATGCCGCCGGCGCGAAACGAATAAGGCCCGTCCGCGGTGTTTCACTACTCATACCGATATGTAACGAGTAACCAAGGATGAAAATGCGCGCTTCTAAGCACATCTTGCCAAAACCGGCCCCCGCTCTGACGGGAGGAACGCCCTGGCTGCTTGGAATCGCGCTCTTGGCAGGTGCCTTCGTGCGGCTTTGGATGTTGGGTGCACACTCGCTACTGATCGACGAGGCGTTTGTTGCCGTCGGCGCGCGGGACATACTGCGAAATCACACGCCGATGTGGGATGCGATTTCAAATGCACCGTTCGTCTGGAGCGTCGGCCAACTGCTTGGCCTGAGAGGTCTTGCCGATCCGACGCTCCTCCGGTTACCAGCCGCGATCGCCGGAGTGGCGACGATCATTCCGTTGTATTTTCTCACACGCCGAATGTTTGGCGCACGTGTCGCATCGGCCAGCGCGATCCTGTATGCTCTGCATCCGTTCGCAGTGGCTTTTAGCCGCGTTCTCTTCTCCGATCCGTTCCAAGTATTCTTTATTCTTTGCGGATGGCTGGCATTTGATCGGATCCTGTTCTCGAAAACCTCGGGTTGGCCTGGAATCCGGAACATGAGCATTGTGGCACTGATCTGGGCACTCGCATTCCTGGCTAAGTACAATGCGGTGGTCCCTGGCGCCCTTTGGCTCCTGGCGGGAGTTCTCGCGGGACGATACCGGGTTGGGCCGGCGGTCGCCTGCCTCGCGGCAATGGCGCTTGGGGCAATTGCCACACTCGCAATTTGGCCGTATGATGCCCCAATCTGGCTTTCCGCGTTTCTCGAAAAAGGGGGCAGTTATAATGTCACGCTCTCGGCGTTCTACTTCGAGTCGAAATTGCATCTTGTATTGTTCGGAGCGAGCGAGGTGATACTCTTCGCAGCCATCGCAATTGCGCTGCGAGCGAGGGAAATGCGCGCGCAGTCGCTCGGTCATAGCGCTCTCTTTATCTTGGGTTATCTCGTCACTGTGATCTTTCTTGGACGAACATTTGAACGCTACTTACTTGTCTGTGTCCCACTCGGGTGCATGCTCCTGGCAGGACTCTCGGCTTACGCCATTCAAGAGCTGATTGCCGCAAAGCGCCGGTGGCTCCGGGCAGGGATTGCGCTTGTGTTGGGAGCGAGTATAGGAATATTCCTGATGGGAGCATACAAGTCCTACCGGTCGTACTGGACTTACCTGAAAAACGATACCGACGCTTCCGCGATCGCGAGAACTGTGACCGATCTCGAACATGACGGCCGCCATGGCTACTGGCTCATTCCAGAGCCGATTGGCGCATATTATTTGGGCTTCTCGCAGTATTACTCGCGTGCCGCCGGTATCGATGCTCAGGACTCACTTGCGGACTTCAACCATTTCGAGTTCTCCGCACAGCCTTACTCCGGCGAGCGAACTCCCTACAGCGTATTGGAGGTTCGAAGGCTGGCGCGCCAATGGGGTGTTGGCCGTCTCGCATCGATGCCCGGTGCATTTATTCGCGCCGCCATGGCGTGGCGTGACACTGTTGAAGCCCCACGAATTGGTTCGATGGACTACTTCACCAGCACAGCGCTGCACAGCAGAGATATTCTCATCATGCAATGCGGCTTGCGTGACGTGCAAGGTGAACCCATCCTCGAGCCGATTGACACGCAACAACTTCCACCCTCGTTTACGCGGCTTCCACTCGACCGCTTCCAAGTCTATCGGACCTTCCGGCCCGAGGGGCTATCTCTTACCGCCGATACTACGATGGATTCAGTCCGGGCAGGCTCCTGGATTCTTTTGCGCAAATGAGGTTGATGACCGCGAGATTAGCTTTTGTTTCTGTGATTGCTCTGCTCTGGATGCAGACAACTCTCCGCGCTCAGTCATCGGCAACGCTTCAGGGCAGCGTTCGCGATTCCACCACAGGCGAGGCACTGGCAGGCGCTCGCATCGAGCTTCGATCGCTCCATACGGGAGCGATTGCCGACACGGCAGGCAATTATCACATCGATAATTTGCCATCGGGAGTACTGGGCGTCGAAGTGCACCTGCTCGGGTATGCAGTCGAAGCACGAACAATCACGCTCGTGGCTGGTGAACGGCGCGTCCTGAACTTCCGGCTGCGAACCCAAAACGTGCAAGGCAAAGAAGTGATCGTGCAAGGCGAGAAGGAGCGAGAGGCCGAGCGGACGAGCGTAAGCCGGATTATGCTCACTCCGCAGATCATCTCCAGTGTACCGGCCATCGGCGGCGAGAGCGATCTATTTCGGGTGCTCCAGCTGCTGCCCGGAGTCAAGGCCCTCAGCGAAGTCTCGAGTGGACTCTACATCCGCGGGGGTGCGCCCGACCAAAACTTAATCCTGCTCGATCATAATGTCGTGTATAATCCCTCACACTTATTCGGATTCTTTAGCACATTCAATACCGATGCAATTAAGGATGTCGATCTGATAAAGGGCGGATACCCACCGGAATACGGTGGAAGACTCACCGGCGTCCTCAATGTGACGACACGCGAAGGAGATCGCAATGCGCTGCATGGGAAGACCTCGATCAGTCTGATCAGCGCTCGGCAAACGCTTGAGTTTCCTCTCTTGAATGGATCGGCGCTTATCAGCGGACGGCGCACCTACGTCGATGCGTTTTTGAATCTCACGCACGCCGATAAGCTCTTCAGTGATTCGATCCAGCTTCCGCGCTATTATTTTTATGATCTGAATGCGAAAATCGATCAGGATTTGGGCCCAAAGGACCGGCTGAGTATCTCCGGGTACCTGGGTGCCGATCATTTACACGTGCCATCTAATGGTGTTGTCGATATTACGCTCACATGGGGTAACCAACTCGCCAGCGCCGACTGGACACACATCTTTTCGCCGACGCTATTTGCCCGGACCTTTGCTGGCTACTCCGCATACTCTTCGCAATCACTTGGCAATCTGACCTCCAGTCCGTTCGAGTTCGACAATGGCATTCAAGAGTTTTCCATTTCGGAAGACTTGGATTGGCGGCTAAATAATCAGCACGATATCCGCATGGGCGCCAGTGTGTCACGATTTCAGTTTACATTCTTCAATACGCTTGGGACGACCAACAAGCCGCTCAATGATACTGGCGGCGTCCCTAATTATCTTGCGGCATACGCGCAGGATGAGTGGAAACCGAATGACAAGATTACGGCGACCGGTGGAATGCGAGCTGAGTGGCTCGATGTCGCCAGCGCAATCACGATCGATCCACGATTGACGATCGCGTATCAGTTAAGTCCTCTCTGGACGCTGAAGGCTTCGACTGGAATGTACCATCAGTTTCTGCATCTGGTAACTGCAGGCGAATTTACCTTTTTCGATCTTTGGGTGCCGGGTACTTCGCCGCTGCCTCCGAGCCAGAGCACGCAATACATCCTGGGAATCAGCGGATATCCAGTCCCGGATGTTATAGGCGATGCATATTTCGCTTCGTGCGAGTTGTACTACAAACGACTCAAGAACATCGTGGAATATGACGAGACGAAATTTCTGACCAACGACATCACGCAACTTTTCCCGCGCGGCACCGGCGAAGCATACGGACTGGAATTGCTCTTCCGCAAGCAAGTCGGCGACCTCAATGGCTGGATCGGATACACACTCTCCTGGGTCACCGAACAGATCCCGCAACTCAACAATGGACAAGCGTTTTATCCGAAGTACGATCAGCGGCACGATATTCAGCTCGTCCTTAACTATAAACTCTCCGACCGCTGGCAAATCGGCGCTACGTGGAGCTACGCAACCGGGCAGGCATATACATCCGTGCTGGGTTATTATCACGTAGGATTCGACGAGACGGGGTATGAAGGCAATCTCGATATTCCGGGTATGATGGGCGCCCTGCGATTGCCGGACTATCACCGCGCAGATGCCAGCCTAACATATTCCTTTTCATTCTTTGGCAAACCTGCCAAGGCTTCGCTTGATGTCTTTAATCTCTACAGCCACCGGAACGTGTGGTTCCGCGTCGTCGATACGCAGAAACAGCCACCCGAAATCTCGGATGTATTGCTGCTACCGATTATTCCGACGCTTGGAATGGAGGTCAGTTACTAATGACAAATGACAAATTGCGAATGACAAACTGCGTATCGGGCACAGCAAATGCCTCCGCCGATCCGAAGCTATTCTATTTGTCATTTGTCATTCGTCATTTATCCATGTTACTCATTCTGTCCGGTTGCTTGTCGGTGACAGAATCGACGTTCACGCCACAAATCGTGGTGCAGGGATTTCTGTATGCGAATGAACCGGTGGATTCTATTGTGGTTCGCCGAACTATCGCTGTCAGGGAATCGAGCGGGGATGATCGCGTGAGCGGCGCGCGAGTCACGCTCGCTAACGGAGACAGCACCTATCCGCTTATCGAAGCCGCTGGCCCTGTCCACGGTCGCTATATCTCTAATGTACCGATCGTGATTCAGCCCGGGAAAACTTACCGGCTCCGCGTTGAGGCGCTCGGACAAGTCGCGACGTCAGAGACAACGGTACCGGATGCGATCCGACTCGATTCGGTAACATTCCGCGGGCAACGACTCTCACTCACCGATGTTGATTCGATTATTTACCCGGGAACAGTCGATATAGACAGTCTAACAAGTCCTGGGATTCATCTCTTTTGGTCGGCAAGTCCCAACTCAGCCGGCTATGGGACCGAAGCACTCTCGCTCGATACATCGGATCGCATTCTCGGTCGCGCCTCGCTGAACAGCGACACACTTGCACAGGCCCGGTACCGCTTTTTTATTCTTTCAACGGATGAGCAAGTCGTCTGGCAGCAGTATATGTATTTTGGGCCAAACGTGATCCGGGCGCTTGCGCTCGATAGAAATTTCGAAGAATATGTCCTTGGACTCTACCTTGCTCGCTCGCAATTCAATAACAACACATTGCACATTACTGGCGGCCTTGGGATTTTCGGAAGCGCAGCACGGGCTTCGAAAATGGTCTATCTAAAGTAAACACCAACCTATTCACCCATCGGTTATTGAAACGATGAGTGCTCAGGATTTACTGCCGCTGGTAAGTCCCCATGATCTCCCCTTCACCAAGAACGTGGCCTTCGATCGCACTCATAAGCTTATCGCGAGTAACATCACCGGCAATGTTGATATGGCTATCGAGCGCATACAATCGGAAGTAATATCTGTGCGCTTTGCCTGCCGGTGGGCATGGTCCTGAATAGCCGGTCTGTCCGGCACCGTTCTTGCCTTGCCGCGTGCCATTCGGAAGGACATTTTTTTTCGGAATATTCTCACCAAGTCCGTGCTCGCCAGCCGGAATGTTGTAGACGACCCAGTGAATGAATGTCCCGTGTGGCGCATCGGGATCTTCGCACACGAGTGCGTAGCTGTTGGTGCCGTTCGGGGTGTTGCCCCATGAAAGAGCCGGTGAAAGATTATCGCCCTGACAGGAGTATCGCTGTGGAATACTCTCGTCGTTCTTGAAGGCATTCGATGTCATCGTCATGGTCTGCGCCATCACCATAGTCGCCGATGTGTCGGCGTAGGATCGCTGCTGCGAGTTCATTTTGCACGCTCCGCTAAGGATGAGTATTAGGAATAAGGTTGACTTCAGTATCATCGTGCGACCCTTATGCAAAATGTGAGCCTTCCAAAGCAGTCATGGTCATTTGGCCAGAAGTGCTGAGCGTTGAGCGCCCTACCGTTCAATTACTATTCGCCGAACGGAAACTGCGCCGGTTGTCGAACGAATCCGAACGATGTAGGCCCCATTCGGGAGGACGGAAAGATCCAGAGGAACCGCCCCATTCAAGTGAATGGATTCACTGAATACACTATGCCCCGCGAAGTCAAGAACTTCGATCGCAGACTCACCCAAATCCGCAGTTGTTCGAACGACACACTCTCCATTTGAGGGATTGGGCGAGATCAGTAACTCCGCGATGGGTGTCGTTGGAACAGCGACCGCAGCTTGCGGTTTGCCGCTCCCGATCAGCATGATCGTCGTATCTCGCGCGATAGCGGTTTCAAAAAAGTGAAATGTGACAATCGCGGTATCCGGAGAAAGCGATACTGGTGAAAAGCTGAATGTGTCCGCAGTGGCATTCCCCAATCCAACAGATGAGAGCGTAGTGGGAAAGTCGCGAGATTCACCGAGTCCCACAAATTTGAACGCGCCGCTCGGTGATGCAACAGTGATGCTCGCAATTGTAAGCGGCCCGTTGCCAACATTCTTGATGAGACCGTGCTGGATACTAAACGCTGACAGTGGAACCTGCCAGAATTGAATTAGGGTAGCATCGAACTGCAGCTTTCCTGCCGTGCCGATGCCAGCCAATGACATTTCGGTCACGCCTAACGCGTCGTTGCTATAGATACGAAGCGAATCCGCATACGTAGCCCGGCTTTGCGGATGAAACTCCAGACGAATCGGAGCACTATCGCCAACCGCGATCGTTCGCGCGGATGTATCGAGCAAGGAGTACATCGCCCCGAATTTGAGTCCGTAGTGATTGATCATCAATGGAGCCGTACCCGTGTTATGCAGCCAAACCGTATTGGTGACCGTGTCGCCGACCCTGACCGTATCGCGAAGGACCGTTGGCAATACAGCATGTGGCCCCGCGGGAGCTTGCACCGTCAGAGTAAAGATCGTGATGTTGGAATGATCGTTAGCATCCGCATTCCCATTCAGGTTCACGGCATTACCGGCGCCATAAATGTGCGCTGTACCCGTTTTCGTCGGCGTATATTTGAAGGTCCAGACCGCCGAGTCGCCGCTGAACGTCCGGGGCGAGTAGTGTGTCAACTCGTTACTATAGAGTTGCAACCCGGTGCCGGAGGTTGCGAGCTTTGCGCCATTATCGACCGAAATATCGCATCCTCCGCCACGCTCGGATGGATTTGCGACCGAAAAATGAAATATATAGGTCTGACCGACGACAATCGAGCTGGAGTCCGTCCAGATTTTCACGATGGTTGCGCTCGATACCGCGCCATGACACCCCAGGCCGCTGCAACCAATGCGTGATTGACCAATGACTCCCGAGGAGGTCGCGATGACCTGATTCACGGAATATGCCGCAAGGAAAAGAAAGACCGAAAATAGAAGTACCGCCGAGACGCGGAAAGCTTTTGGAAAAAACATTACGACAAAATTCCTAAAAAATGACAAAAGAACGGCAAAAATGAGGATAGTCCACGTTGGTCCGGCAGAATCAACCACCTTCCCTAACGATTAGACACTCGAACGGGGCGATGCAGGACACTGATGCCATGGCAGAAACCCGGAATTCTAAGATAAATTTCCGGATTGTAGCTCCTGGCCCCAAGGATCCCGGTGCCACACTTAACCCCATTCTCGTGTGATTGTAACCATGCGATGGCAATATGTTCCGATGCTTCCAGCAGTCCTGGTACTTTCGATCTTTTTCGTCAGTACCGGTCTGGATATGAGCACTGCATCGGCACAAACTCAGGCCTTCTCCATTGCCGGTGTCGTTACCGACCGAACGTCCGGCGAAGCATCCATTGGGACGGCGGTGATGATCTTTCTCGATACGACTTCCGTCGCAAGTCCGCTGCCTGTTGCCGACGCACTAAAACACCCGATCCGTGGAGCAATCACGAACAAGTTCGGATTTTTTTCGCTGGCGAAGGTCCCGCCGGGACATTACTTCCTCGTCATTAAGGCGCTCGGATACAAGCGGGACACCCGCCGTGTCACGATTGCGGACCAATCGCTCCGCATCGATATCCACCTCGATCTGGAAGTGAAAGAAAAGGAGATTGTCGTGACCGGCGACCGAGAGCCAAAGCCGACGCAGCGGATCAGCTCCGTGGATGTTAAGCCGGAGATGCTCCAGCATTTACCCGCGCTCAGTGGTGAGACGGACATCTTTCGCGCACTGCAACTGCTGCCGGGCGTCAAGCAATCGAGCGAGATTTCAAGCGGACTCTATGTACGCGGTGGCTCGCCGGACCAGAATCTCAATTTGCTCGATGGCGTCATCGTTTATAATCCCTCGCATCTGGCCGGGTTCATGAGCACGTTCAATTCGGATGCGATTCAAGACATCCACCTTATCAAAGGCGCATTCCCGGCGGAATATGGCGGACGGCTTTCGAGCGTGCTCGATCTCACGATGAAAGAAGGGACAAAAGAGAAAATCTCGGGCACAGCGGGCGTCAGTATGATCAATTCGCGGCTGACGGTCGAAGGACCACTGGGTGAGAACTCGACGTTCATGCTCTCGGGCCGGCGTATGTATTTGGATCTCTTGCTCGCGCTCGCACCGAAACCCGATCCGAATACCATTACACCGGACTATTATTTTTACGATCTCAACGGTAAAATCAATTTCAAACTTGGCGAGACCGATCATCTGTTCGTCAGCGGGTACTTTGGACGCGATGTGTTCTCGGCACCACAGGATTCGTTAGTCTCCGATATTTTCTGGGGCAACTCTACCGCGAATATCCGCTGGTGGCACATCATGAGCCCATCGCTGTTTACAAACTTCAGCGCGATCTATACCGATTATGTTTTCAACGCCGACTTGGAAGATACGCATGTCGGCGCGCCGAGCGATAATAATTTCAAGTCGGTTTCGGGCGTGCGGGACTACATGCTGCGTGGCGAAGCGCAATACTTCCCGAGCGATGAGCATACGATGAAGTTTGGTCTTGAGGCGACCGAGCACCGATTCCGCGCTGATGCTTCGGCCAGCATCGGCGATTTCGCCCGGATCGATCAGACGCCGACGATCTTCAATTCAATTGATGCCGCCCTTTATGGGCAGGACGAATGGAAGATCACGCCCGCACTCTCGAGCAACATTGGCACGCGACTTTACTATTTTCAGGATGGCGGATACTTCCGCGTCGAGCCGCGTGTGGCGCTGGCATATAACCTGACTTCAGACGTACAACTGACCGGCGCGTTCTCCATGGGCAATCAGTTTTTACATCTGATTACCCGCAACGATATCACGCTGCCAACTGACGTGTGGTTTCCTTCGACGAAAGAAATTAAACCAGAGCAAGCAACGCAATACGTGCTTGGCGTGCAAACCCATCTGTTCGATAACGAGTATTTCTTTTCGGTCGAAGGATACTACAAGTCGATGAAAAACTTGTACGAGTATAAGGATACGGCATCGTTCTCGCTCGATGTACCACTCGAGTCCGCGTTCACCAGTGGAACCGGCGAAGCGTATGGCATCGAGTTCTTCCTCAACCGACAGATCGGACCCTTTACGGGTTGGCTCGGATATACGCTCTCCTGGACGTCGCGGCTATTTCCAGAACTCAACAATGGCCTTCCCTTTTATCCGCGCTATGATGAGCGGCACGATATTCAGGCCGTTTTCACGTATCGCATTGGCGAGACCTGGGAGTTCGGCGCGACGTGGACCTACTCGACCGGGCAGGCCTACACGATGCCAACGGGACAATACGGGTTTAGTCCCGATCCGCAAAACTCATTCAATTATCAATACGGGAATAACACCGAATATTCTTCGCGCAACGGCTGGAGACTTCCGGCCTTTCACAAACTCGATTTGAACTTCACGCATTCATTCTCGTGGTTCTCGTTGCCGTGGCAAGTGTCGATCAATATATATAATGCGTACAATCAAAAGAATGTCTTTGCCGAGTACGTCGAGCGTGATTACAGCAATTACAATTACAGCAACACGACTGTGCCGCCATATTCGCTGCACCAGATCACACTCTTTCCGATCATTCCGACATTTGGGCTAAGCTGCAAATTCTAATGCTCAGCAAATTCATATCATCACTTCTTCTATTCGGCAGCTTGGCTTTCGTCGCTGGCTGCGAACAGGTCGTGCCTGCCGATGGACTGCCATATGTCGATCAGATCGTCATCAAGGGTATTCTCGTTGCTGGTGAGCCGATCGATAGTATTTCAATCACGCACACATTACCGCTCAATGTAACCTATACTCCAACTGCGGCTGCAATACCCGATGCGATAGTGATGATTATGGTCGACGGGAAAGAGATACCACTTTCGTATCTCGGACAAGGCGACTTTGGCGATCCGATGAACGACACGGTGCAGGCCGGCAAGACATATTCGATCGACGTTCGGTGGAATGGGCTTCACGCTACGGCCTCGACACTAGTACCGAGTAGTCTCACGATTCAGGACGCAATGATTCTTCCACCACAATTCGATACACAGTATTTTCTTATTAACGGGTATACGCCAGACACATTCGTCAGCGTGTCTGCAACCGCCAGTGTTTCGATCGATTCAAAGACGAATGAAGTGTATCGTGTCATTGCGGACTCCGTCTGGAATGACTCCAGTTATCACTCATCCTCCTCAGATTACTATCGATCCTATCAGGACTACACGCTCCCGAATGACACCTCATCCGAACGGCTGATCTCTTTAACCTATTCGTTCTATTTGTCGCGGATGGACACCAATGGCTTTGCCGCCAAATTGACAATCGCGGGCTACGATAGAGCCTACTATGACTTCCTCAGAACGTATGAACACTATGACAACGGCGGGGATATTTTCGGCTCCAGCGGCACGAACCCTAAGTGGAACGTCTCCGGCGATGGTATTGGCATCTTCATCGGTGAGGCGAAGACGCAAGTGAGCATGACATACAGGCGATAGCACTAATCGCTCTCGCTCGTAATCGTCATCTCGACCCTGCGGTTTTGGGCGCGGGCTTCATCGGAAGTTCCTTTTACCCGGGGACGAGTCTTTCCGAAGCCAACGGCCTTCATCCTCGCTCGATTAATGCCGATGAGCGCGAGATACTCAAGTACGGCCTTTGCCCGATTCTCTGAGAGCGTTTGGTTTGCTGCGAGGGTGCCCACATCATCGGTGTGCCCATCAATCTCGAGTGTCGTCTTGTTGGACTTGCGGAGGAATTGCGCCATGCGCGTGAGTTCCAGTTTGCTCTCGGGAAGAAGATCGGCTTTGCCAAATTCGAAATAGACATTTTTCAATTCGGCCCTCGCGCCAACTTCGGTCGCGGCCAGTTCGAGATCGAGCTTGGTGCGATCGAACGAGCCTTCCTGCGGCACAGTGAATCGCTCCGAATGCGGCAAGTGCCCATCCGCGATAGCCTGCACGCCGAAACGATGTCCACGCTGGGCGGCAAGCATGTACGCTCCGGAAACGGAATCACTCATGACGCTCTGGCTCGCTTTATCCGCCGAAAGATCGTCCACGAAAATCTCGGCGGCGAGCGGCTTATGCGTCTTCGCATCCGTGACAGTCCCTTGCAGCACGACGACAGGTTTCGGCGCAATCGTGGAATCTGTCGGCGAAAGACTCACTTGATATAGTCTCGACTTCCCCGTGCGATTCGAGACGAAATACGCCGTCTTGCCGTCCGGCCCGATCGAAAACCCATAATCGTCCGAGGCAGAATTGAATGGCGGACCGAGTGGTACCGGATCGCTCCACGTCGTGCCATTCCATTGCGCACGGTATAAGTCCTGCGCGCCACTGGTGCCAAGCAGACACGTCTTGCACGGACGGTTCGAGGTGAAGTAGAGCGTCACACCATCGGCAGCAAGGAAGGGGTAGGTCTCATCGTATGGCGAATTAATGTGACCGCCGAGATACTTGACGGTATCCCATCCTCCTTTGGCATCGATCGTCACGAGCCATAAATCCTCGCCACCCTCTCCATCCATGCCATACTCGCCATGTTTACCGAAATTCTCGCTGATAATCGCCGCCTTGCCATCCGGCGTGATGGTCGATTCGCAGCGGATCAGCATGGAGTAAAAATCGGCGTTCTGCGACGTCTTGAGATGCTGCGTCAGCCGTTCGATAAAATGGAGATTCCAGGCATCGGGTGCGCGATACTTAAGATCCGAATCCGGCAACATCTCCCGGTTGACAACATTCCAAATCGAATCGTGAAACTGAGCCATTACCTGCATCTGCCTTTGGTAGATGTAGTTCAGCATTCCACCAACGGGCGTCGGCGACTGGAACTGCTGACTGATAGCCGTATCAGCTTGTCGGACCAGAGCCATAGATTTCCGACTTCGAAAGCTACTTGCTTTCTCTTTTATCTTGGAAATGGTCGTGGCACCAGGACCAGAGCGAGCAATCCTCGCCATCCAAAGCGTAGGACCTCCACTAACATAATAAAGCACATCCCCACGGGGTGAGACTGTTGGGTTGAGTTGACCACCAGAGTTATTGATTGGCGCGCCGACATTGATCGGGGCCGACCAGCCGGAATCTGTAAGCTTTCGATACCAGAGGTCGCTATCCCATTTCCAACTGGGATTCGGGTCAGGCTTGCGCCAGGGGTCCTTGGAGGGACGCCGGGAGCCAAAGTACATGGTGCGGCCATCCAGCGAAAAGCAGGGGCGGTCGTCGGCAGAGTCCTGGTCGGGCAATTGTGCCGGCACCGCAACCAGCACGTTGCCGCCGGGATTCGGCACGATGGTGTCGCGCACCAACCGTGCAGGCTGCGCCCGCAAACCTGAAGCGACAAGGAAAAGTGAGAAGAAGAGCAGACCGGTTCGTTTGGCCATCTGTGTGCTTGGCATAACCGCACTACGGGTAAACGGGATTCCGGTAACAGCGGGATAGTGGATAGTTGAGAGTGGATAGTTGACAGTTGAAGAGTGAATAATGAATATGGACCGGCCTCATAATCTCGAATCATCGATCCGCACACTCATCCTTCCACGGTCCACTCTCAACTAACCACAAGATTTTGTCGTATATTGATGGCGCCCCTGATGGGCACCTATTATCGTATTCACCTAACGATTCTTAGAAAGAGCACTTTATGCCACGCATCGTACACTTTGAAATTCCAATGGACAATGCCGACCGGGCGACGAAATTCTACTCGGACGTATTCGGCTGGCAAATCACAAAATGGGACGGCCCAATGCCGTACTGGCTCGTTAATACGGACAATGCCAAGAGCGGCACAAGTGCCGGCGCACCCGCCAATGGCGCACCCGCCAATACTGCCACGAATGCCCAATGGCCCGGCATTAACGGCGGTATGCTCATGCGTCCGGAGCCCGGCGCGGGGACTGTGAACACCATCGACGTGCCGGACATCGACGCGTATCTCGCGAAAGTCGTCGCGGCTGGCGGCAAGATCAAAATGCCGAAGGATCTGATCCCGGATGTCGGGTATTTCGCCTATTGCCTCGATACTGAGGGCAATACGTTTGGCGTAATGCAAAGCGTCAATCCGCAGCCGGGGATGTGAGCGTTTCGAAGTTCACCTTCCTTAGCATCTTCCCACCCGTGCCGGGATGCTTAGCCATCCCCTCCTTTTCAAGGAGGGGATGGTTGGAATTCCAGGCAATTCTCATGGGACGGACGGAGTGAAACGAGTGTTGTGATTCCCTCCAAAATTTACCACCACCTCTTGATTACCACCACCTCTTGAGAAGACAACATTTGCGCTCCACACCTACTGTCCCGACTTCATTTGTATCGTGGATGGCCATCTTCCTATTTCTTGCAATCTCCGGCTGTAAATCGCATCAGTCGGCGATTCCACCTCCGCACTATGGGAGTCACACGATGTCGCTTGACAGCGTCGACCGAGCGAGAATCTATCTCAGGCGGGCAAACCACGTCAGCCTCGAACTCGTCCGTATGATTCAGTTTAATCCGGCGGGAGAACCGACCGATACCTTTAAGTGCGAATTCCGATATGCGCTCCTGAGCGGTGATACACTGACGCAGGTCCGAACAATGTGGTTTGTCGATGGCCCGTCGAGGGATACCACAGTATATGATCCGTTCGATCGCGTGGCACGGCTGGCAGATCACAACGGCGGAATTCAGGCTTATCAATATGACGACGCCAATCATACCGTGGCATGGACGGCAATTGCCGGCACACTCGATTCCAGTCACAAGGAGCCATCCGGCATTCGGACTGCGCTGTACCGGTTCGACCCATCCGGACATCAGATGAGTTGGGAAAGTCGGGTCAACGGTCATCGCGCGGCCAGTACTGTGTGTAGTTTCGATAATCACGGCCGTCCCTCCTGTACTGTGGCAATCAAGTATCATGTCATTGGCGATTCCGGAAATTGTTGCGACTCCAGTCCCCGGACCAAAAAAGTGTTAGTATCCGCGTTTGATGGCGCCGGCCGTATCCGGACTGATTCCGAATCAGTTTGGAAGGACGGCGTTCAGGGGCCGACCCTCCCAGCGAGCATTTCCGATCCTCAGCATCATGTTGATGAAGACTTCGGAAAAGACGGCAAACCGCACTATCGCTATCGATATGATAACTACGGTCGAATCAGTGTGTACGAAGATATCGGTCGCCTGAAGAACATCACGACATACAGCGCGAATGGACTCGAAAAGGAGATAGTCGCCACCATCGACGGGAAAGACAAGCCGAGCTCGGTCGATGAGTATGCGTATGAATATGATCTTCATGCGAAGTAAGAAGATCTCAGGGGTTGTTCAGCTTTCGACTATCGTAATGATGGGATCGTTACGCTTTGCGAGAAAGGGCGAACCACAGCATACCTGCCGCGACGAGAATCATGATCGTGCCGATCACGGCCCAGCGAGTCTGGTTGGTCATAAAGCTCCCACCGATCCATCCAATCCCTTGGCCAATCCAGATGACTCCCACTAGAGCCATCAGCGATGCGAGTATTACCAAGACCGTAGTCTTCATTACTTCTTTCGAAAAATAAATGAGATCGGCGTCCCTTCGTAGCCGTACTTATCGCGGAGGGTGCGCTCTAAGAATCGCTTATAATGCTCCGGAATCTCCTCAGGGAAATTGGAGAAGAATGCGAAGACCGGCGGCTCGATCTTGACTTGCGTGATGTAGTTGATGCGGAGATCGTGACCGCGAACGTTCGGTGGTGGCGTCCGCTCGAGGGCTTCGATCAACACGGTGTTCAACTCGTTGGTATCGATGCGCTTCTTGCGTTCGGCAGCAACTTTTATTGCGAGTTCAATGGGCTTTGTGTGGCGCTGTTTGGTCAGTGCACTGATAAAGACGACGGGCAGATAATCGAACGTCCGAAATGTTTCTTTGATCGACTTTTCGAATCGCGCGGACGTCATCGTGTCCTTTTCCAGTAAGTCCCATTTATTGACGACCAGGACTGCGCCCTTGCGTGCATCGATGACCTCATTGACGATTTTCGCGTCTTGACTTTCGAGCCCCTGCATTGCATCGAGCAGGACGAGCGCGACGTCGCACTCTTCGATCGCTTTCATCGTGCGGATCGTGGAGTACATTTCGACCGTGCTCGATATGTATTTGCGGCGGCGGAGCCCGGCAGTGTCGATCAGCGTGATCGGCGAGCCGTAGTAGGTGTAATTTGTGTGGAGCGTGTCGCGCGTCGTGCCCGCGATCGGCGTTACGATCGCACGGTCGAATCCGAGCAGCGAGTTCATATAGCTCGATTTGCCGACGTTGGGCTTGCCAAGAATTGCGATCTTGATCGGCTGCTCGCCTTCTGGCTCTGGCGCTTTGGCCGGAAATCTGGCAATGACGAGATCGAGAAAATCGCCGACACCGCGGCCACTAATGGCACTGACGGGAATTGGCTCGCCAAGCCCTAACGAATAGAATTCGGCGACTTCCTGCTGCTCTCGTTTAAGGTTATCGGTCTTGTTGACCGCGAGAAGGACAGGCTTACCGCTTTTTCGAAGGATTTCGGCAACTTCCTGATCGAGTGGATGGACACCGCTCGTGACATCGACGACAAAGATCAGGACGTCCGCCTCCTCGATAGCAAGTTCAGCCTGCTCGCGGATGGCGCGCTCGAAAATGTCCTCGGAATCGGGTACGACGCCGCCAGTATCGACGAGATCGTATGTGTAACCCGACCACTCCGCCTGCGCATAGTGGCGATCGCGCGTGACGCCGCTGACCGCTTCCGTGATCGCGCGGCGCT
Organism: Bacteroidota bacterium; assembly: GCA_030706745.1. Taxonomy (NCBI): domain Bacteria; kingdom Pseudomonadati; phylum Bacteroidota; species Bacteroidota bacterium. The sequence continues at coordinate 27,243 of JAUZNX010000005.1, read as the reverse complement.
CGCCGACGAGCCGGTTAAAGAGCGTCGATTTGCCGACGTTCGGCCGACCAAGAATAGCTACAGTTGCAAGCAAGGGGGTAAGGATGAAGGATGAAGGATGAGGGCTGAAGGAAAAACGAATGCCTTAGTACTTCTTCACTTTCTTGACGATGGTCGTAAAGATCGCGATGAGTTGACCCGTTTCATTCTTCAGGGTATCAATGTGCTGGTGGGCAACAAGTTTCGACTCCTCGATTAGCTCAAGCCAATAGAGGGTCTCATCAAGTTCTTGCAGAGAACCCTCTAACTTGCTAATGAAGTCCGCGTTCGATTTTGCCCGGCGAGCTTCTCGGTACTGCGCCCCAACGGAAGTGCCAGAGCGCAGTATCTGCTTCGAAATAACCCAACCGCGAGGATTGTTGGGAATTGACTCGGAAAAGTCCATTACACCGAGAGCATAGCGCACCGTCCGGTGGCGCAGGTCTTCTCGCGCGCTGGTGCCATCCCCGCTTTCCCTCAGCCTTCATCCCTCAGCCTTTGTCCCCAAGAATGCCTTATCCTTATTTCATAAGCACCAGGCTTGTTTGGCTCGAAATGCCCGAAGCCGTTTCGAGCAGGCAGTGGTAGACGCCCGGTGTGACAGCTCCGACAGCCACAGGAATGGCATGGTCGCCCGCGCCAAGAATCCCGGAGAATACTTCGCTGATGGTGCGGCCAAGCACATCCACGAGCCTGATCGTCACATGGTCCTCGCTTGGCAGTGAAAAATAGATCTGCGCGTCACCCGAAGTAGGATTCGGCGCGGCCAGCATTTGCAGTTGCGAAGCATTCGATTGGGATTGAACGCCGGCCAGAGCTTCGGTCGAGAAATCGACGATACCTGATCCTTCGCTCACGGCGCTAATCGTATAGGAGCCCTGATTTCCGGATGCGCTAACCATGCTGAACGTTGGATCCCATGAGGATGGGGCGGAATAATAACTCCAGCTATAGGTCGAAGTACCGGATTGTGCCACGAGGAATACCCCTTGATTCGTGGTGATAATCGCGGTATCCGTGCCCGGTTTGAAGGTCACAGAGTACGGAATGCGGTAGGGGTCCGGCTGGCCGGTGTTTGGATCAATCATATCGATATTCGCCCATGTACGGCCTTTCGAGAGCGAGACGAAGAGTCCGGCACTATCTTTATTCGTGCCTTCACCGCGCACGCAGGCAAAACCGATGTGCTGGCCCGCGCTAAAAGCGATCGATCGGACATTGTTCTGCTTGGCAGTACCTCCGATCGGGACAGAAACCAGCCAGGTCGAACCGCCATTGGTCGTAATATGGACCGCGCCAGCATTGCCTCCGAAAATTCCGAACGCCCCATCCCAGAACAGCCCATTATAGAATGTCTTTTCGGATGTTGTGGCTGCGGAAATGCCGGTGCCTTTTGTAAAGCTCTGCCCACCATCGTTGGTCTGGTAGAATTGGAAGCTCTTGCTCACGGCGTCGCTGATAAACCACCCGCTCGTGGCACTGGTAAGATGGATCGAGCGCGGGGGAACGAGGACGTCAACCACGTTCCAATCCGCGCCGCCATCGGCAGTCATGATCACTTGCGATGCTCCGGTGATCGGGTCCTGACCGCCAAAGCAAGCGGTCTGATCGTCGAGCGCATCGATGCTGAGCGCCGGTACTTCGGCCGGAAGATCGGTCGGAGAATATTCCCAGCGTGACGCAACGGGACCAAAGAATCGGCGGCGAGCGTATTGCGTGACCCGAAAGATCGTATCATTACCGGATTCGGGGTTGTGTATTTTCTCAAAATATCCAAAGCCGGCCCAGCCGATCTTCGAATCAACCTGCTTGACACAGGTAGCATGGCCAGAAACGAGACGATGCTTCATGCCGGGAATAGAAGTCAGCGGAACATTCACAATGAGTGAATCCGAATAGAAGTTATGGTCCGTAATAAAGAACTTCATTGGGACCGTTCCTTCCGAGAACTGCCTGGTGCGGAATACATTCGGAAACTGCCCCACGCGTGTTCCATGCTGGTCCATTGGTCCTAAGTCGAAGTTCGGCCATTGACTCGGAAATTGCGGCTGATAGTTCTGCCATGAATATCCGGGCCCAGGTTGGAGCGTGGCGGATATGGTATTGGTAGCCGGAGCCGCGGAGTTAACGAAGTTTACCGACAGGTTTACGTATGCTCCAACTCCTCGGAGCGAATCGCTCGGTACACTATTAACCTGGTATCCCACCATCGACACGTTCGGATGGCTTGGAGTCTTGACTTGATTGAGTGCCGCCAGTGCATTCACGCGGCCATGATAGTCCGGATTGCTTTCCTGTCCGCGAACCGGATCGCAGGTTTCGATGATAATACTCTTCACGGCGCTGGGCGGGAGCGTTGCATCTTGCGACATGAGCAGTCCGCAAATACCGGCGGTGATTGGGCCGGAAAAGCTCGTGCCATCGACGCCAGGATCACTCGTATAGGACGAATTTCCGGGGCTCAGCGTCGTCGTCATAATATCGACACCAGGCGCAAAGACCAGAACGGACCTGCCGTAGTGCGTGAACGATGACGGATAGCCGCGTGGGTCGGTCGCGCCAACGGAGAGTGCACCATCGAGATTGGCTGGATAAAACGGTGTGATGTCGTTATTCTTCGAGTAATTACCGGCGGACGCCACGAGCACCTCGCCACGGGCCGTCACTTCATCCGCAAAGGTCTGCTCGAATGCCAGCGCCGATGGGTCGATGGTCCCGCCCCACGAACAGTTGATGACGTTAGCGTTATGCGTAGCAGCGTAATGAATGCCTTCGTAACCTGCAGTAAGTTGTCCTGCATCGTTGGCAATGCGGACCGCAAGAATTTTGCAGAGCGGCGCGACACCGGCCATGCCGATGCCATTATCCATAATGCCGCCGAAGCAACCGGTCGTCTCGGTGCCGTGCTCGCCTTCGTTGGCACCTAAATGCGGCATGGCGTCCGGTGTATTCGAAGCCGCGTTCCAACCGTGATCGACCATATTGGCCGCAAGATCTTCGTGGTTGTAATTGACGCCTTCATCGACATCGGCGATGATGACCGACGGACTGCCTTTCGTGATGTCCCATGCTTCTGGGCAATGGATCGTATCGAGGAACCACTCGCTGCCGCTGGTATAGAGCGGATCGTTTGGAAGATGCTTTTGAGGCTCGAAGATATAGCGTGGAGAAGCGGTTTGCACCAGGCCGGTTTGAAGCAAACGGAGCGTCACGCCGAGCGGGTGCGCCTCCGAGGCGTAATAAATGACATACATCCGGTCGATGCCGAGCTTGTGCGAGATTGCATCCTTGTATGCATCGGCATCGAACGGCTCGATCTTGGTCACGCCGATCTCGCGCAGGATCTTCTGGACACCATCGAGCTGGGCGCTCGCGGCGTCATGCTCGAACACGGGATTGTAGCCCTCGCGGAACTGCGCGTAAACTACACCGGGCACGCGGTGCGGATAGGATACGTCCCACGCGGCCGACTGGGCGTGAGCGATCGGGAGCGGCGCGAATAGTGCGGCCGCGGCAAAGAGCAGCCCACCGATAACGATCGAGCGAGCGGAACGGGAAGAGATCATAATCTTTCGAGATTGATTGGGTCGTTCGGCCAGCGCCGCGCAGCGCTTGCCGCATGGCGGGTGCCAAGGGATGAATTCGAACTCAGCCAAACGGCTGCGGAGCGGGGAGGGTTTCGTGAAGCGGAGGCAGGGAAACGAACGAGCGCCCGGAAGGACTTCTTCCGGGGCTCCGTTATACTGCAATTAACCCCAACTTACCGCACCACTTCGAACTTCACCGTCCGGCCCTGCGTCGAATTCGCCACACGGACGTAATAGATCCCGGTTGCGAGGTGCGAGCAATCCAAACGGTAGCACAGACCGAAATCGGCCTCGGGCGTTGCATCGTAGAGCGTAGCGATATGCTCGCCGGTCACGCTTACGACTTCCGCGACGAACGGCTCACCAGCCGACAGAGCATCGACGCAAATGAGCACATGGTCTTGGGCTGGATTCGGATGGACGGTCAGCATGATTGGTTGGGGGTTTGGTACAGCTTCTGGCCGCTGAGATGATCGCTTGGCGGCAGGACCATCATTCACAGTATCTATTGAGTACACTTCCAAGTACGATCGCTCCAGTGTATCTTGTACATCTCCGCGCAGCAACTCAAAGGACAAAAACGCGGAGTCGTCTGAGATCGAACCGGGTAATTGGTATCGAATCGAATCGGGATCGAATGAGGAAGAAAATGGACTTCCAGTTCCGGCCCAAAGTACTTCTGCTCGTGTTATTGCCATCGAGTCGATTGTGACGATTGGAATCGAATCTCGATAGTGCATGAGGCGAACACGGAAGGTGAGATAGTCTGACGAACCACTCAATGCACTCTGAATAGCCAGGGTGTCAATGGTGACGATCTTTCGAGCAACGATAATGGAATCGCCAGGATGCACCGCGAACTCATTTGTCTGAATCTCAGAAGCAACGCGCGGCGGACTTGGCCAATCATCATCCACTCCGTATTGCGTTGGGTCCATTCGGACCACACCAACAGCCTGCGGGTCATACGAAGGGTTGCTTGGAATGGTCCGTCCTTTGTTAACGAGAACATCCCCAATAATACCCGAGCATGAAGCCGTATCCTTGCTGCCATTGTATACGATAATATGACCGTCGATTCCAGTCAGCCAATCGATCCCATTGAGCCAACCATTCGTAATCTTTACGCTCTGAACGCCAGTGTCACTGGCATTCTTAAGCATCACGAACGAGCGAGGGACCATCGCACTATCTCGCCATGGCGACATCGGTGTCGTCGACTGCGCTAACGATGGCAGCGCACCATAAGGCTGCGGGATGTATGAAATCAGCCAATCCGGCGCCCACGCAAGCAACAAGACCTTGCCCTTATTCTGGTAACCGACCCGAATAAAATCGTGAACATCTTTCGCACTCTGGTCAAACCAGTTCGAATAATCGAAGTATCGGGGTTCCGTTGCCACCACTGGATAGTGGAAGCCATGCCAACCAACATCGAGTTTCTCGACACAGTATGCACCCCAGAAGCCAGGCCTATGCGTTGGGATTTCGTGCTCATGCCTTGCCCGAACAATCGGCCAGTAGTTGCTGCCGGTGTTGAGGGAAGCATTTTGAATCTTTGCTTCCCAGGTCAAATGATCGTCAAAGCAAACGGAATCAACGATGGTCACCAAATACCATCGCTTGAAGAGAACTTCCTTTTGCATTACCGCACCGAACGCCAACGAGGGATGGACGTTGTCGCACGCGGCTAAACCTCTTGATACGCAGAACATTGTGTCGGAAACCGCAGTATCCATGACATGCTGCCTCCGTCCATAGAATATCTCGTGATGATTCGGTTTTGTCGGACGCTGGAAGGCAAAGCGAATTGGCCATAGGCTATCCGCAATAGGTCGGGATGCTAAAGTTGGAAAGAGCGCGGGGTACTTAACACCGCCTATCGTGGTATCAAAAGCAAGCGGTGGCTGGGAAAGACCCGTTTTGAAATACGGTGTTCCCGATCGTGGCGTGACAAAAAGACGGCCTTGGATCGCACCGCTGAAAGCTGGACTGTGGTAGCCTGCTGCAACAAGCCAAGTCGTGTCGTTAACGGGTGTCAAAACGGGTGTCACCCAGTGAAAGTCGGAGGTGCTATCGTAAAATGTCAGAGTATTGAAGGTCGCAAACTGCCACACCGAGTCTGGAGCACGTTGAAATCCAGCCACGATTTTCCCTGTATCGCCATTGGTCCGGTACCAGTAAGCGAGTGCGACTGCCGTGTCGTTGGAGGCGGGGCAAATCGATGGACGAGCGCAGAAATGCGACGTGTCTAATGCTTGCTCATTCCCCGTTAGGATATTGTCCCCAGACGATGCATCCGGGCTTCCTCCGAACGTCGCTCCCGCCGCAGGATAAGATACATATAGCTTGTTATTCCGGGTATAGGTAACTACCGAGTGGGTACCACCTAACCTTTCTGCGACGCGCCGACCGTTATTGAAACAGAATTCAGCCAGCCTGGTCTTGCCGATGTCTGTTCCAGTTCGAGCCGCGGCATTCACGGAAATATCCGGCTCGAAGTATAGGAACTTCGCATCGCCCGGCTTGATATAAACGGCAAACGTGGAATCGCGATGTAGTAGCCATGTCGAATCGGGATGCCAGAGATCGCGCACGACATAGTAGTTCCATGCTCCGAACGTTGGATCGGTTTTGGTTAAGTCGAGCTTCATATACAACTTGCGAACGTCGATGTCGCCGAGGAGGGGCTTCATCTGGTCCTTCAGCGCAAGGCCGGAGTTGTAATAGACGCTATCGATGGAATCATGGCAGGGATACGTGCGAGTGTTGACGACCATCGCGGCATAACCAGTGCTATCTTTGAAGAGACCGACCTGGACGTAGGAAGCGGTGTCGTCATCTTTGACGAGTCTGCCACTGTCTACGCTGTCGGTGAATGGGCCGGTACCACGCGCGCGACTCCAACGTTTGACGAGGACAGTGCTATCGATCTTGAGGAATGCCATATTTCGTGCAATAGAATCCCCCGGTGAAATGAACGATCCATTGTATCCATCCTGCGGAAACGAGACGACCCGCAATTCACCGGGATGTGTCATTGCGTTGGCGTACCCATCAAGCCAGGTCATTCTTCGAAGTGGGTGGGGCGACTTTCGTCCATTGGTCGAATCGTATATTTGATTGATGCGATCGGAGGCCCGTGCCCATGCGCGCCAGCTATTCGCATAGCCAAGATAAAAATACGGCAAATTACCGTTTATGTCATTGGTATCCGGGAGCGTCCAAGTTTGCGAATCGGCATTGGAAGTATACTCGTGTCCGAAATTGCGGTAGTGATCGTAATTCTGAACGTCTGAACCGGTGCGCATATAGTCCATCCCAAAGAGTCCTCCCGGAATTCCTTCCGCACCTTGCTTGCTAAAGCTGAATCGAGGGCCAATTCCATCCTTCCACGGAAGAAAGAGGAAAGCATAATCCAGCGGCTGGCATTGATCGATCGCCGACACACCTGCCGCAACACAGGTGAAGAACACGCCGGAAATCTCTTCTGGCGTTTCTGGGCGAGTGGCGTAGCGCGGTCCAGCGGTCGTATCGAACCATTTCACCGCCGTTAGATGGATGATATAAATAGTATCCGAGATGGTGTCCGTATAGTTGAACACTGTGTGCATATAGCGGGCATAGCGAGATGAGGGCGAAAAATGGCGCACGGTATCGAAACTCCCATGCTTCAACTCGAGCGTGCCGCTGTCCGGCATCCAAGCCCAGGATGCACCGGCCCCAGGGAATCCGCCGATCAGGCTGTATTCATAAGCCATCCGGCGATCTGGAGGATGGTGAAGCGCGGCCCGCGTACCTGGAAGAATGGCCGAGCCAATCCGAAGACCGCGGATGACGTTCGAATAATACTTGTATCCTGCCAGATCGCCCGACCCAGAGTCGGTCAGGATCAGCATTCCCTGCAGATTGTAATGCTTGAAAGGGCGGGTCGAGTCGTAGGTAGTGTCGGAAGGCATCGGGGCCAACGCAACATAATCACGCGGGAACGGAACATTGCCCGACCAGAATATTCCCGACTGGTTCGCAAACAGCGATGGCGGCTTGCCATCGTACCCGAGGCGGTTGCGCCGGAAATGCGCCACGCTCGCGCCATCCCCCTCCTGCTCGCGATAATGCGGTGCGCAACGCCTCTTTGCACCCATATAGTCCATGTAGCCCATCATCGCGTGTGACATCGTACTATTGGTGCCTCCGATTGGAGAATCTGTGTCGTTCAGTCCAAATTCTCCCGGGCCACCCTCGTCGGGCGCGATGTATGCGAAGAGCGAATCGACAGCGTCGTCCAACCCGCCTACTTCGCCTTTCCCCATTGTGATGTCAATGGGATTGAGAGAGTGAGTGGAGACAGCCGAGAGCCGTTTCCGGTAGAAGAATTTGTCCGCAATTGTGTCCTCGAAGGCCAGTCCGCGCACACGAATCTTGGCGCGGTACGTCGAGAATATGCGGAATTCAAGTAGATTATCTGCTTTGTGGTCAGCGTAGCTCACGATGGAGTCTGCTTGCGTTTCGCTCCACATTCTTGTGGTGTCCGACGGTGAACCCCAACCCACGTCCGGACCTCCCCAATCAACATCTGGCCCGGAGTGAACACCATTGGCATCCGTGACGGTCTTGTTCGCGATCATAAGATTCTTCATCGCTTGTGGAATGTCCTGGAAGAGAACGTGCAGTTGCTTGAAATTCCATCCGGGATGCGTAAGCGAACCATTCTCTAACCAGTCCTGCTTGCGCCAACAACTGTCGAGTGCGCGATATAGCCGCTTTGTTACGATCACGTCCGTGACTCTGTACCAACCAGCGCCGGAGGTATTCGCATGGGCCGCATCCCGAAACGGTGTGAAGGGCTGGACGGGCCAACCATCCAAGGCAAGCACTGTATCGTGAGCAGGCTGATCCCCTTGCTTAAAAAGCACCTGCAATCTCAAAAGCGGCAGATCGTCTAAACTTCTTCCATCCAAATTCGCGGTATCGATGTTCGATGTATCGATATTGAACTCGAGCGTGGTCGAAAAGTCATGCGCCACGTCGAGCGAGCCATCCGGACGGCTCAGAGCAGACAGGCTATCGGTCCGAAGAAGCGATGCGGCAAGCCTGTCATCGGAATATGCAAGGATCGGTTTGCCATCATCACCGTATGCCAATACAGAATCAACGATCGAACTGTCGGTCTTGAAGCGGCTTGTATGATACGTCGCCTTGACCAGCGAGTCGTTCGCCGGGTACTCCGTATAAGGGGAAATCTCGTTCGCATCGTAGGTATTATCATACCACTTGACATCCGTATCGAAATTCGCGGCGTTATACTTCCAAAAGTAACTCGGGGTGGGCGGCGGGCCTTGCATCCAGGTCGGCAGCGGGTATGGGAGAGCATAATAATATCGCTGTTTGATACCGCGCGTCAAATCGCAAATAGGACCCGCCCCATCGAACTCGACCATCTTCCGCTTGCCATAGAGCGTATCCCCTTTCGAGACGAGACCTCCCCACCAACTGAACTCCATCGTGGCTTGGAGGCTGTCGGCCATGAGATTGACGAGCGAGTCCCGCCGCGTCCCGGGACCACCGATGCAGTCGCTTGCCGTGCGCGCGATATCGAACAGCCCGATGCGAAATGAATCGACATTCTCGTACCCGCGCGGCACGACGATCTGCCCGGCATCGCGGGCCTGTGCGTAGAGCGTTGCTGTGATCAGACAGCAGCCTACGGTCAGAACAGAAAGTTTTGTGAGCGACATAACTCCTCCGTTAGTGAATCACCGTGAAAGAACCTTGGGTCGAATACTCCTCGCTTTGAAGCCGGTAGAAATAGGTCCCGGCCGCGAGCACAGACGTGTTCAGCGGGACCGTCTCCGGTCCGGCTTGATACGAATAGTTGAGGACCGTCGCGACAGCGACGCCGCTCACATCGAAGATCGTCAGCGTAACGTGTTGAGGCTTCAGAAGCGAATAGGATATTTGTGTCTGGCCCGAAGCGGGGTTTGGAAACACCTGCACCGATAGCGAATCCTGGCTCGGTGGCGGACCCACCCAGGATAAGCCGCCGTTTGCGGTAACAAGAATGGTCCCTTTCTCACCAGTGGCAACCGCGTGGAGACTATCATACATGACAACGCGGTCAAGATCGGATGTAGTCGGCGGTTTTTGATTTACCCAGGTTTCTCCCCAGTCGGATGTCGCGAGAATGGTGGGGCCTTCGCCGACAATAATTCCATACTGCCCTTTGAATGCCACGCTGCGGAGATCATGCTTGGTGAGTCCTTTTGCAATGGTGTCCCACGACGCGCCCCCGTTTCGTGTTCGGGTCACGTACCCATTGTATCCCACGGCAACGGCTTCTCTTGTACCAGCGATTGCAAAAACGCCAGTCAGTGGGTATGGCGCAAGGATTTCCAGCCGGTTCCAGTGATCGCCACCATCGGTCGTTTGGAAGCAGGCTGCGCTTCCGAGATAGACCGCTCCGACGGCGTATCCCTCTCGCGCATTGGAGAATGAAATCGCGTTTAAGTCAGGTGAATTGATCTGTTGCTCGCTCCATGTTGTCCCACTGTCCGTCGTTCGGCTTATGAAGTTTGAGCCACAGGTGAACAAGGTCGATGGAGCGGCAAAGCAACCAGGTGCCGTATACTGCGGTCCGTGGCCAAGGGTATCCCATGTTCGTCCCGCATCGGTCGTGCGAATCGTGTAATTACTAAGTATGAACCCGTATGAACTCGACCAAAACCAGGGCTCACCTTTCGGCGGAGGTGCAGGCTGCCATTTTAGTAGGTTGCTATTAATGCTCCATGCCATTGGTACGGACCCTGCGCGAGCTGTCTCAATGGATGGTAAGGTATTTAAATCGATTAGGTAGCTGGGATCGAACGATATGCCAGTGGTATCTGCTTGCACCCATCCCTGGGTGGGCGGGACAGAATCGGGCTGCTGCTGCGTCTGCGCTCGGGCGGTGGCCGCAAGCGTGAGAATGCTAAGAACTGCTATGAGATGCTTCATGGTGATCTCCTTTCGGTTACAAAGATAATACAAAAACTCGGGGCACTGGCTTATAGTCCGCACGACTTATAGTACGGGCGTCCGATTTTCGTCCCGTGAAAATTCGGGACATCCTTGCCCATAACCTCAGGAAGTATCGCGCGAGATCAAAACTCACGCAAGAACAACTTGCCTGGAAGGCGAAGCTCTCGCCAGATTTCATCGGGCGGGTCGAGCGTGCCGAACGAACCATTTCACTTGATAATATCGAACAAATCGCAAAGGTGCTCAAGATTGAACCTCACCGTCTCTTGATCCTCGAATCGGATAAATCTGATTGACCATCGAAGCCTGACGCCTTATTCGGCAGAAACTCACGCTAAGAAGACCACTCACCGGGAGTTTGGTTACACGTCACAATAGGTCATAAATTAGTCCCTAATCATGGTAAATTTACGAAGGTTTTTACCCCAGCATTCTCAAATCGGGGAAAACCTGCAACTTTGTTACAATCTAATTGCGGTTCGGGTGGCTTTTTAGCTTAAAAAATGCGGTTATAGCCCAAACCCTATATGCTATTATATAGACAAGAACCATTACTTAGGTATTTATGTTTCATAGCAGAGACAATTCTGTCTCTATTTAACAATAATATCATTATGGAAACAGAAAATGCAGGAAATGTTGACTTTAATGAGGGCGACGGCATCGACGTACTGAGCCTTGAAGAGATGCTCGGCATCGGTTCGCGACCAGCAAATCCGTACCAGTCTCTCATTGACCGAGATGAACGGTTCAATCAGTTGCTCCGAGATAATACTCCACCCTGGGAGCGGATACTCCCGCTCAACGACTAACGAAATCGACTGCACGGGCCAGCGTAACCGGCGAGGCGGGAATCCGGTCCGAGCTATTGGATTCCCGCTTGCGCGGGCGTAACAGGTGCCACAATTGGCGAAATTAGGTTACCACACTTATGATTTAGGTACAGTGACGAGATCGACTTGTCTACGTGCGACAGCTTCATGGCTTCGGCAAAGTGACTACCAGAAATATTTTCAGATTTCTTGTGCTACCTCTTGCATCCCGGTTATTCTTGCCTTATATTAGTAGGTGCATTCAGGGGCATCTATATTGCTCATTGGCAATTGATTGGCTGGAAGAAGAAGTTCATTCAATTACAATTCAAAAGAGAGAAAAATGAATTTTGAAAAGTGGCCACTGTGAATCACATTTGGCATAATTCATTAAAATCAAATACAAGAGAGAAATTAATTCATAATTGAGAACAATGGAGGAGATGGGGATAGCAGCCGCTACCCTTCGAATTCTTCTCGGTCGAGTTTTTTTCGGATTCGGAAGCGGACGGTCTGCTCCATGAGCGCGGAGAGAGTCAGGATGAGTGCGAAGCTTGGCCAGAACATGCCGGGCATTCGGTAGCCGAAATACATCTCGGCGAGCAGCAGCGCGAGCGGCACGAGTCCGAAGAACGCGATGGCGAAGAAGGTCGCGACGCTGGTGCGTCCTTGCTGTCGGGGCTGCGCGAAGGGCATCTTGGCGGAGAACATCAGGTAGGTTTGGAAGATGAGTCCGGCGATGGCAGAGAGCACGAGAACGTGAAGCACAGCATGTCCGGCGGGCATGAAGAAGCTGAAGGTTACCGCCAGCAGCGCCATGTATGGCAGGACCATCGAGACGAGCAACGCATTACGAACCGCCAGCAGTAGCTTGGCGCGATCGACCGGTGCGGCGAAGAAGATCCAGGCCGCTTTGTAGTTCTCACTTTGCGAGACGGACTGCATGAGTACAAGCGGCATGATGAGCGCGAAGATATAGAGGAACTGCGTTCCGGCGATCGAGCGAATATCGCCTGCAAACGGATCGTGGATGCCACCTTGCAGTAGCGCCACGATGAGATAGAGCACCGTGACCGGCAGCGATGCCAGCATGGCCATGCGGAATTTCATGTCGTATCGGAACTGCGCGCGAAGTAGCATGAAGACAGCTCGAGCCTCATGCGAGCGCGCGAAGCGAATGTAAAGTTGGAAGACTCTCGAGTCTCGTGTATTCGATGGCTTCTTCCCTGCCAGACGCGGTTGCGCGATGGCAAGTTCGGCGGCGTGTGCCTGGTAGTGCTTGGCAAGCAAGACGTAGCACGCAACCGCAAGCACGACAAGCAAGGCCAGCGCGGCCACTGCAAGTATTGGGTTTGCACTGCCAGAGGCTAATCCGGCAAGTGAGCCGAACCAGTACGACGGCAAGTAGGCGAGCCATGGCAGTGCGGAAATCGTCAGACGCTCCAGGTCCAGGTGCGCTTCAAGGCGTGGCAGGATGACGAAGCTGAATGCCACGAAGAAGGAGCCGAAGAATTGGACATAGCCGATCGCCTTCGCGAGTGCCGATTGCGAAAGACGACTCTGCAATAGACCGTAGAGCACCACGACGGCCATGGCAGAGGTGATGCTCGATAGGATGCAAGCGAGTAAGAACAACAGTGACGTGACCAGACCGGCATCCAGCACGAAGAACAATGCGATGAACGGCGCGAGTGTGAGCGTCAGTGTGATGATCATCGTGTATATCACCAGCACCGCAAGTCGCGAGAAAAAGAATGTCTCGCTGCTGACCGGCATCGGGGCAATCGTGCGGGCTTCATCCGGTGAGAGAAAGCCTGCACCGAAGGAGAGGAAAATATTACTCGCGGTTACGAGCGCCTCGTAGAGAATAATGAGACTTGCCGCCGCGATGAACGACTCACCAGAGTAGATACTCGAAAACAATCGAATCAGAAACAGACCGACGAACAAATAAAGAGCGATCGTACCATACGCCCAGCCACGCCGCGACTTCCGCCGCCCCCGCGTGACGCGTGTGCTGGCCTGCCGCCACTCACTAAGAAGCGCGTACCGCGTGAGGGCAAGAATTTGATGGTAATCTATGTTCAATGACAAATCACGATTGACGAATGACAAATTAGCGAAGAGAATCGGTTCAGTTGGGCAGACGATGGCTACTTATTCGTCATTTGTCATCGAGGCCAATGCGGCAGCAACCCACATTGGGGCCGGCGAGCCAAGGGCCTCCGAGTAATCGACAAGCATGAGATCATGCAATTCGGATTTCAGAGACTTCCTTCCAAGCAACTCGGCAACAACCGGCCCGCCATCACGGAAATCGGAGCGAGCTTGTTCCGAATGCCGCAGAAAGCCGGTATAGTCATGGACGCCAAGGTCGGCGAGCATCTGTCGAATCATGCGATCGGCCATGTCCAGAGCCTCTTCGCCGATCGCCAGTTGATTTTCGACCGGTGTATCGTAACCCACTCCATGATGGATCATATCCGCCGTGGCAACGAGCGCCGCGCCATTGGCCACCTCTCTGAGGAGTTCGTCATATCGCGGCAAGGATGCAGGTTCGCTGCCGGTCAACAACGGATACCGCATGATGAGGCGAGGCATCGGCTTCGAAAGGATTCGAGCTGCTGTTTCCAGCATGACTTCGAAATTGTCGAGTGAGAATTCCTCACTCCAAATCGCCATATCATTCGGCATTCCGGGGCCATGGATACCGCGCAATTCGGGATTGCGCGGGACTCCATGGAGAACTCCAAGCGCGAGAATGATGTCGCAGCCGGATTCGATTACGGCACGAGCCACTGCGGCCGTGTGATAACCCGAAACCGCAAGCCGAGTATGCGGGAAGATCAGCGCGCCGCGAGCCGGCAATGTCAGTAACGGAGCATCGAGAATCAGCGATTCTAAGTACTTTTTGCCGAGTGATGTCCGCTCAGCGGCGTAAAACTGCTTCCACCATAATGGACTGGACATTAGAAGTAATAGACCAATCCCGCTGCAAGGCCATAAACGACGTTCGTCGCGGTGGGTGCGATGGAGAGCGAAGTGGCCCGTTTGCCGAATGGCTTCTCAATGGTGGTACCATCCGAGGTCTTCAGCGATCCAGTCGTTGTAGTGCGAGCGAGAAGATCGAGTGTGAAAGACATCCGGTCCATCACGCGGAAATCATTCAGCAGATCGAAATTAACCTGATAACCCGTCGCCGATGATGATCGAGTATGCGAAACACCACTATCGGCTTCTGACTCACTCACGAGCGCCACGATACCGCCGATTCCACCATTCGCGCGCAGGCGATAGAATTGTGAGCTATAGAGCACAACCATTCCCCCGACCACAAACGCATGTTCGGTGAGATCGACCTCTTCCTCCGCATTTTTGAGTGCGAAGGCATTGCTGTCGATGACCGTATTGGCATACTTAGCCATGAAATCATATTCGACGTAAATGCCCCACATCTTGGAGAGTTGGGCTTCGGCTCCCAAGGAAATTGCGCGATCGACTGTGCCATAATTTTCGCGGTCCGTCATCGGACTTGGTCGTAGCGCGCGTTCCGAAAAAAACTGGTTGATGTCGCGAGGCAAGACCTGCAAATAGCCGCCATACATCAGATAAAGGCTGATGAAATCCTCCTGCGGTCGGGCCACCGTTCGTTGGGCGCGAATCCAGGTGTCAAGCATGGCTTTTCGTGCGCGATAAATCGAGTCATACGAGCGGGTCGAATCGACAGGCGGCTGATAGCCGGTGCTGTCAGCAGCTTGCGCAAGAACTTGGGTGGAAATGCAAAGGCAGAACAGAGCGAAGGCGGCAACTCTCATGAGCAAATGGGGGATAATGAGAGCAGAATGACGAAAGGTGAAAAAAGATTTCGCCCCATCATCGGCCTTCAACATCACTGAAGACCGCAAAGGATACTTTTGAAAGGCAATGCGAGGTCCTACGGCGCAATGATAAGCGTCCGGGCTTGGCTAAAAGCTCCGGCCTGGAGTTTGTAATAATAGACACCTCTCGTCAAGCCTCGCGTGTCAAACGCTGCCTCGTAAGTGCCCGCACGGTACTCCCCGGTCGCGAGTTGGGCCACTTCGCGTCCAGTCGCATCGTAGACGACCAGCGAAACCGGAGTGGATTCTACAAGTCCAAAACGAATAGTCGCACTGGAGGTGGCGGGGTTTGGAAAGCTCTGATCGAGCGAACAATTTGCAGGGATGGTGTTCGCCATAGACTTTACATCTCCTGTTGGATCGATGTACCGGAAGACTCCGCTATCAGTCGCAGCGAATACGTAGCCGTGCCGGTTAATGCGGATCGCATAGACTCGGTCGCTGAGCAGGCCCGCACTGATCGGCGTCCAATTCGCTCCATGATCGACCGAGAGTGATAGTCCGGTCGATCCTCCGAAGCTTGAGCCAAGCCCTTTAAAGATATAACCATTGGCTCCCAATGCAATGGAATAATTACTCGTCAGATCCGCCGGACCGATCTGAGACATCCATGTACCACCATTATCCGTGGAGCGATATACACCGTTTGACCCCGCCATGACGATGTCCCCACTCAGATTGTACGCAAAGCCGATGTTCTCTCCAAAGCCACCGGCGGGTTCGCCGGGGACCGCGCCCCAGGTCATGCCGTCCAGACCCAGTGCAGTATCTAGCAGGCTTGCCGCCGCCGCGAAGATCGTACCTCTCGGTCCGCATGCGACAAACGTCGGATAGGTGCTACCGTCCGAGAAGACGCCAGTGTTCTCGGACCAGTGCTTCCCATCGTCCATCGAAATATAAAGTGCTGAGCCTCCGGTGGCGATGAACATCCGGCCAGAAGGAGTGAACGTGAGGGCCATGACGGGAGGATCGTAAGAACTCAGTGGCGAAAGTCGCATCGTCTCCCAGGAATCGCCATTCGTCGTCGATCGGAATTCTTGCCAACCCGCACCCACGAAAATATGATCGGCTGGACTCATGCCCAGGATCGGACCCAGCGTAAAACCGGCTGGGTTCGTGAGCAACGTCCACGATTGGCCATCGTCCGTTGATCGATAAATGCCATCATCGGGAACACCGGCGAAAAGAACTCCAGCACTGTTTACTGCCAGCGATGTCACGGGTTTTACCAGACCAATGTTGGCCGGAGTCCAGAATTGCTGCGCCTGTGCCGGATTGGGGCCGGTCGTCGCAAAAATGATGATCGCAAGTCCTGAAACAAGGGAATTCAATCGAATCATGGGCGCAGGAAAAATCAAAATTTAGACACGAGCCGCAGCACACCCGATTCCGGGAGAGCCGCTCGGTATCAATAACCCTTGAATCGGTCTAAAGTTACAGAGTGCCACGGCATTCCCGATTGAAAATTGGGCATCGGCAATCAGATCCGAATTAGTCCGCACTTTTCGGGCGGACTTGGCTGTTCTGCGTGGTTCCAAATAATCCCCGCTCTGTTTGAAGGGGTGGTTGGTGGTCGGTCCAGTCGATCGGTCATTCTTTCGAGACGATTTTTATTTAAGGAGTAGTAGAGCCTATGCCAGTCATGACTAAGATGCGGGACTCGATGCCGGTGGTGTTCGCCGCGCTCGCCGTCATCTTTCTCTTAATGATCATCTTCGAGTGGGGTGGTCAGGGATCCATTTTCAATCGCAATACCGATCAGGAGACACTCGGACTCGTCAACGGTCACAAGATTACGCGGAAGCAGTATGACCGCATCTTCCAGGCCGTCGTGGACAAAATGAAATCCGAGAACAAACGTGGCGTCCTCAGCGAGGTCGAAGAGGATCAGGCCGGAGATCAGGCATGGGATGAGGCCGTCTCGGAGTCTATCATCGATCAGGCGGTCGACCGAATGGGGATTACCGTCACCGATCAGGATGTGCGCGATGCCATCTTCGAAAACCCGCCGGCGCAAGTGAAGAAAGACTTCACGGATTCCATGGGAGTGTTCCATCAAGATTGGTACGTGAAAGCGTTACGCGATCCCAGGAACGACACGATCGTTCGGACGATGGAAGCCAGCGTTCGCGATCAGCTTCGTCGTGTCAAGTGGCAGGCGGCAGTTATTTCGACGATTCGCGTAACGGATTCAGAAGCCTATCAGCGTTACATTAATGACAGCGCCAAAGCCGCTGTGCAGATCGTCCGGCTCATTGCACCCCAGCCTACACCCGAGCAATTGGCGAAGATCCCGCAAAAGGAACTGGAAGATTACTACACGAAGCACTCTTATCAATACAAGCAGCCGGAGCGCAGGAAATTCAAGTTCGTCGCCTTCCAACAAACTCCGAATGCGCGAGACACCGCGCAGGCAAAAGAGGCGGCTGCCTCGATCGCCGGGCGTCTGAAGGAAGCCTCACCCGCGGAACTCGATACTGTGGCACGCGAACTGGCTCTGGACTATAGCGATAAGCCGTATGGGCCAGCACATCCGATCTCCATGGCGGACCTCGTTGATGACACAACGCTGATGAGCGCCAAAGCAGGTGATGTCGCTGTGGTTCGAATCAAAGGTCAGTTCAACGTGGTGCGCGTGCTCGAAACTTCCGATAGTGGTCATGAGCTGTTCCACCTTCGGCAGATCATGATCAATTTCAATCCTGCGGATCCGCACGCAAAAGATAGTGCTCGAGCGGTAGCCGAACAGGTGATGGCGCAACTCCGCGCTGGCGGCGATTTTTCCGCCCTGGCCCGTGCACACTCCTCCGATCCGCGGACGGCGCTTAAAGGCGGCGATTTGGGATGGACCGACACAATGATGGTCCCACCAAGCGCTCGGAAGGAAGTGGCTCATGGATCCATTGGCTCGATCGAAGGTCCGTTTGAAGCTGGCTCGACCTTCGCCATCGAAGATATCCTCGGACGGTCGCGCAGAATGTGGATAATCATTTCGGTGCCGTTCGATATTAAGCCGAGCCATCAGACGTTGCTGTTGCATCAGCAGATGGCCAACGTCTTCCGGGAGCAGGCGCTCAAGCAAGGATTCGATGAGGCTGCGAAAGCGGCAGGTTATAAGGTGTATACGGATGCTCCACCGGCCCAAAAGAAGGGCACTCCGATCTTCAGCAGCCATGCGTTTGTTGATTGGATTTTCGACGCATCGAAGGGTGATATCTGTCAGCCAATGAAGATGGCCGCGCAGCACATGATCCTGGTTGCACAATTGACGGATATTATTCCGGAAGGACCGGCGCCGCTCGAAGAAGTCAAGAGCCGCGTTGCTCCGGAGGTCGCGAAACGAGAGGCCGTTGCCGCACTGGCAACCCGTGCCCAGCAGGTCCGTGCCGCACTCGGAACGGGCGCCGATATGAATGCCGCCGCTCGCGCCTTGGGCGACTCTTCACTCGTCCCGATTTCCACGCTAATGGGCCCTGCGGAATCCGTTAACGGTCTGCCGTCCGCTGAGTATGTGATCAACAATTGGGCATACAGTGCTCAGCCAGGTGCAGTATCACCGCCTCTCAAGGGTGAAAACGGATATTACATTGCGAAGCTGAATAGCAATCACATTCCGACGCAAAAGGATTTTGAAGCAGTCCGCCCGTTGATGCAGCGCGAAATCTTTCAGGAGCGCGAGCAGCGATTCCTGATGGACTGGGTGCAGAATCAAAAGGACGCCGCAACGATCGTTGACAATCGCGTCAAACGCTGAGTGATTTTGAGCGAGTGAGAAATGACAAACGGGCCGATCGGCCCGTTTGTCGTTTTAAGGATTCGGTGTCAGAGAAATTGAGGGCGGCGTCGCAGGACGCGATTCCGCTTGCGGCTCGAAGCGAGCACCATCCTGATTCGCATGAATATCGCGTGGATCCCGGCTGCCGCCAACGAGTAGCAGATTTTCGCCGGCTTCGACCATCTCTCCGGCGAGATCGACAAGCCAATCCATGCACACCCAGGACTTGAGCCAGGCGCTTGCGAAAAAATGCTGAGGCTTGTCCCGATCATCTTCCGCCAAATGATACAAATGCTGTGGAAGATGTGCACAACGACGTTCGAATTCCGAATGAGTCTCACTCGTAATCGGAATCCTTAGTTCAGCGCCGAATAGCGCAAATGGCAGATATTCGTGCTCCAGACATCCAAAGGATGCTGCCAGACTGGCGGTGGAAATATCGCCATGAGCAAGGCAGACCGCGGTGTAGTAAATCTCGTCAAAACTCTCCTCGGGTGTCACGGAAGCGCTGAACCGGCCAAACTCCTCGGAGCGAAGGTAGGCCCGCATCAGGTAACCCTCCCGGATGCCATCGGGGACGAGAAACGAAACCGGCGTCGAGGCTTCTAATCTTGCTCGCTCCTCGGCAGTCTCCAGCGGATTGCGTTCTTGTGCAGAGAGAGACCCTGAAGCCAGCAAGAGGATAAAGCAGATCCAGAATCGCTGAGTCTGACTCCTGAGTCGCATTTGTTACTCCGTGATTCCCAATTCCGGCGCGATCTTTTCGATCCGAAGTAGCGTATCGCGACGAATCGCATCCATCGCCGCATCCACTCCGATCGGAGCCGCAAAGAGTCTTGCATCGGCGAGCGAGCGAATCGTAACGCGTGCCGGAAGCTTCTTTTTTTCGGCAGCAGTTGGATTGTGTGAGACAATCAGGATGATGCGCGCTCCTGATGTGGAAGCAGACTCCAGCACGTTCTTTACCGCATCGGCAGATATGGCCTGCGGAGATTCTGCGATCAAGATGAACGTGCCAATCTCTCCCCGCTTCATCATCGTTTCAACTCCGGTTGCCTCGATGACGAGTGACATCCCATCCCGAACTTCGGCACCGCAGAATGCTATCAGCCCAAACTCAACCGCGCTCGCACTGAGATGCTCGGTAGAAACCGGAATTCCTGTATCGCGTCGAATGATCTCACTCAGTCGGAGCAACTCTGTCCGAAGTTCCTCTGATGGTAGTGTCCCGAGCGTCTTCGCAGACCGAGCGATGTAAAAGCGCGAACTGAGAATTTCGAATGCGCGCCCGGTCGCATCGATCCGAGCAACCTGGGACAGGGCGCTCGCCGGATCCTTCATATTAAGTTCGTGCCCGGAGCTATCGAAGAATTTCACGCCGAGTGCGGCGGCGGCACCCAGCCCCGCATCACCCGCGAGCGGTTCATCGTGGCCGAGCAGTACGGAGAACGCGCCTTCATCGAGCGCATCCAAAATCAATTCGCCAACGCCATAGGAGGTCCCGCGCTGCTCATTAGACCGCGCTACGCGTTGCATTTCAATGATCGCAAGCTTACCATCTTCCCCGGCAAACCCTAGTGGCACAACGACGGGCTCGCCGGTTGCACTTGTCGCCTCAACTTCGAGAAACGAGCCGAGCGATTGCGTGACCAGCAAATCGATTGTACCCTCGCCACCATCGGCGAGCGGAAGCTGCACAATGTGCTCGCTGGGTAGTGCAGGCCAGCATGCACGAATGGAACGGGTGAGCCGGGAGGTCGCTTCGCCCGAACTGAGCCCACCGATTGGCAACCCCGCAATTATTATCTTGGACATCGGAAATTAATTACGAATGACAAATTACGAATGGCAAATAAAGTCCATCGAGATGTCGTTCACTTTTGTTTAGATTCAATTCGTAATTCGCAATTCGCCAATCCTCATTGCCATACAAAAGTCCCTTGCGGCGGGGCCGCTCCGGTTAGACGATAATCGCCAAGCATGTAGGAGTCGACGAAGACGTAGCGCATGTGCATGGGGACAGAATAGTCCCACACTTCGTAAGGCTTCTGGTTGGCTTCATAGGGATGCCGATCCAGAACATCGGGTGGCCCCAGCGCAATATATACGCGGCCGCGATCGCTCTTCCAGCCAGACTGAAATCCCGCATGGAAATGCGCGTTCGCGTAATCGATCCTCGAATAAAATACTTGCATCGGCCGGTTCGTGTGCGATCTTTGGTCCAGGCGTTCGGACTCATTAGGGTTGCGCTTCCGCCAGAACTCCAGAATGGCTTCGCGTTTTTCGCGAGTACTTTCGGCCGAAGTGAGTGAGTCCCACTCGGAAGAGGTGGCAATAATTCGAAGCTGTTCGATCGCCTCATCAAGATTCGCATTTGTCAACGGGATCCCATGCACGCCGCTAACGGTAATGCCGCGCTCGCTTGTCGCAATTGCGCGCTTAGCAAGTTGAGATTGACCGGCGAGCGACGTGTCTTCGACACGCGGCAGAAGAAAGAAGCGCAAACGATAATACCCCGACCAGAGATCGGTAAAGTTTACATTCTGAAAGATCGGAATAGTCCTCGTTTGTACTGACGGAGTCCTTACAGAGCCAGTAAAGCGGGCAAGAACCTCGGGAGTCCCATCGCTCTGCTCGACCGGCAGCACCTCGGCGAGGATACCCAGAAGCGAATCCGCCGGAAGATTGTATGCCTCGCAGAATACTCCGGCATCCGGGTTACCGAGATTAGCCACATCCGAGCCGATCGAGGGTACAATTCGCTGGCCACGTCGCGAACGATAGAGCATAAGATCGCTCAGAGCAGGTTTCGAATTGCGAAATGCCTTTGTGACAAAAGGGAACACGGTATCCCGCTCATGCCGCGAGTTCAGATCCCGAAAGATAAGATGGATACGGAATGCCGCGCCGGCAGGTAAGGGCAATGAGATTTGCTCCGCGTCCGCTCGCGATTGTCCAGCCTCGATCCGCGATTCGTGCTCGACCGAAGGCTCGCGCACATCATAGCTCATGAACCGATCGAGTACGGTAATCCCAGATGCGCTGTCGACAATTGTCAGGTTGATCGAGTACCGGGCGACATAATTACTCCCATTGCGCAGGAATTCCATCGCGGAGTACGGAACAGCAAAGTAGAGATCAGCGCGGACGGTGTCTGGACCAACGGCAGGCAACGGGGCAAACGAGAGAATGTCGAACGTAAGCGGCGCCTCCTCATGCATTAACTCTGGCATGCCACGTTGGGCGCCCGATTGGGCGTACAGCGTGGTGGCAAAAACCAAACTCACAAAAAACAGAAGATAACGAACGCTGCTCTGCATGTCGTTTACCCTTCGCTACAAGAGGACTGATTCGAGCTCATACTCGGCATCGGAATCTGCCGCACTGGTGATTTGAATATCTGCGAACGTACCAACGGCGATGGTGTCATTTCCGGAAGCCAGGATGCGAACATGCTCGTCGACTTCCGGTGCATCATAGCGAGTGCGACCAAAGTAGAATTCACCTTCCGCTCGTTCGATGAGCGCTCGTTCCATGCTCCCAATCCGAGTAAGTCGCTTTTCTTGAGCGACTTCTTCCTGCAATTCATAGAGTCGTCGCTGGCGACGAAATTTTTCGGCTTGCGGAATTGGATCGCCAAGTGGATGAGCGCTCGTTCCCTCTTCCTGACTATAGGTGAACACTCCGAGGCGATCGAATTGCATCTCGCCTACAAACTGCTCCAGTTCTTCGAACTCCTGATCGGACTCCGTTGGGAATCCGGTGATAAGCGTCGTGCGCAATGCAATGCCAGGAATGCGATTCCGAATTTGGGCGACAAGCTCTTCCGTCGCACGCCGTGTAATGCCGCGACGCATGTGCTTGAGCACATTGGTCGAGGCATGTTGCACCGGCATATCGAGATACTTCACAATTTTCTCCTCACCGGCCATTACATCCAGCACATCGAGCGGAAACTGCGCGGGGTAGGCATACATCAAACGAATCCATTCTATCCCATTCACGCGGCAGAGCCGCTCGAGCAGTTTCGCAAGCGTGCGGCTGCCATAATTATCGAGACCATAATAGGTCGAGTCCTGCGCAATCAGCACAAGCTCTTTCAACCCGTTCGAGGCCAGCATCATTGCTTCGAATTCCAGCTCTTCAATAGATCGCGAGCGGTGTCCGCCGCGCATGATGGGAATCGCGCAGAACGAGCACGGATGATCGCAACCCTCCGAGATCTTCATATAGGCGAAATGCTTCGGCGTCGTGAGGACGCGCTCACTAATGAGATCGAGTTTAGGATCGAAGCCGAGCGAAAGTGCTTCCTCCGGGCCGAACGATGAGAGAATATTTTCGAAATCCTGCGTGCCGAAGTAGCCATCGACTTCAGAAATCTCTGTCTCCAACTCAGAGCGGTATCGTTCGCTCAGGCAGCCGGCGACGAGTACACGGGTTGTGCGACCGTCCTTGGCCGCACCGCGCTTTAACTCCGTTGCCTCCAGAATCGCATCGATTGATTCTTTCTTTGCATGGTCGATAAAACCGCAAGTATTGACAATGATGGTCTCCGCTTGTTCGGGATCGGCAACCAGACGCAATCCGCGACGGCGTAGCTTCCCCATCAGGACTTCCGAGTCCACGGTATTCTTTTCGCAACCCAAGGTAACGACGGAGACTGTTCCGGCAGGCGTTAAAGGCTTCATCGATGGCCCTAACACCCCGCACAAAAGGCGGTTCCGAACGACGGCCAGACAAATGTGCGATATTTGTACCCGGATGTTTCCTCCCTTGGGTCGTTTATGCGTACTATTACTCCCTGTGGCGACATTGGGTAGCTTTCCGCTGCATTTTCTCCACGCGCAGCATCGCGTTGCGATTAATGAGATAATGTATGCGCCCGTCAGTCCCGAGCCGGAATGGATCGAGCTTTTCAATCCGGACTCCTCTTTAAGGCTGGACATGACCGGCTGGAGACTTCAAGTCGGTTCGAAAACCGTCACACTTCCGAAATCACTGCTCGCTGCGGGGAGATTCGTCGTTCTGACGAAAGATTCGGCAAAGCTCCGACAGTTGCGGCCAGGGGCCTATGCTCTCGTTCAACTTGCGCTGCCAACTCTCCGAAATACGGGAGACGCGATTGTCTTCACGGATTCGACGAGTGTCCTGAATGACAGCGTCCCCTACCAGCCTGCCTGGGGCGGCAAAAGCGGACACTCGCTTGAGCGAATCGATGCTTCAAAGCCCGGGTGGGACAAGACAAATTGGAGTACCTCCAGTTCATCAACCGGCGCTACACCTGGCGCGCCGAATGGCGTCAATTCCTCCGGTGTCCCACCTTTGGCGATGGTGATCAATGAAGTAATGTTCGCGCCTATCAAGCCCGAGCCAGAGTGGATTGAAATTCTCAACACGACCAAAGACACGCTGGATATCGGTGGCTGGCAAATCCTTGTGGGTCATGACAGTCCCAAGTCAATTCCCGTTAGCTCTCTGCTCGTGCCGCCGGATTCGCTCATGATTCTAACCGTATCCGATTCGGTGCTGGCTGAGGCGAGTGGCGTATCACGCTCTCGAATTATCCCGGTGCCGCTCGGCTCTCTGAGCAATTCCGGCTCGCAAATCGCGTTGCAGGATTTGCGCGGAAATACCATCGATAGTATGAGCTATGATGGAAGTTGGATTCCGAATAATGGGATCTCTATCGAGCGAATCGATCCCATCCGACCAGGATATGATGCCTCGAACTGGAAGGCTTGCGAGGATGCAAGCAGATCGACCATTCTCAGGCCCAATTCTGTTCGCATTTTGCCACACGACCTCGCGGTCGTAAATGTCGAGACGACTGATTCGACCATTACAGCAACCATCATCAATGTTGGACGCGACAGTGCCCGAGCAAGTCCACTTGTCGTGATTCGTGAGGGACTTGATACGCTTGCGGTCATTGTAAAGCGGATACCACCGCGCGACTCCATACGATCATCGATTCCGATGTCGCCAAGCTTCTTCGGCATGATCGACGCACTGGTATTCCTCGCCGATCCTCTCGATGAGCGCCACACGAACGACACCATTCGCACCACGGTATCAATCGACATTCCTGCCGACAGCCTCATCATTAATGAGATTATGGTTGAACCACTTCCCGGATCTTGCGAGTGGATCGAGTTGTACAATCCTTCATCGCGCTCCATTGCCATAAACAGCCTTACACTTGAGACCGGCCAGGCTGTGCTTCACTCTTTCAATGTCAGCGATACATTGTTAATTCTGCCGCGCTCGTTCGCATTGCTTGCGGCAGACAGCATACTCTTCGCCGCCAATCCTGCCTTGCGGAATAGCACGGGCATCGTGCTATTTGGCACCACTACCCTGCAACTCTCGAATGACTCCTCGAATAGCATTCTCAGAAATGCAGATATGACAATCATCGATTCTGTCAACTATCACAGCTCCTGGCACACAACACCCCAGACAGATCGTACCGGCATCTCGCTCGAACGTGTAGCGTGGAACAAGGCGAGTAACGATCCACGCAACTGGAAGTCGTCCTCCGACCCATCCGGTGCGACACCGCTTGCGATGAACTCGACCGGGCGATTTGCAGATACGAATAGGAGTGGAATATTCGCCGCATCATTCTCGCCAAATCCCTTCTCGCCAGATGGCGATGGCTTCGAGGATGAGTCCACGCTTACGATCGAGAGTGGCGAAGATTTGTCATATGCCATACGCGTTCGGCTCTACGACACGCATGGAAGGATAGTGCGGACTTTGGCCGATGCCGGCACGTTCTTTCGAGGCTCAGAAGTGTTGTTCGATGGAAAAAACGACCGTGGTCAAATGCTCGCGCCGGGACTCTACACCGCGCTCATCGAGCTATCTTCACAAAACCCAATCAGACTACTAAGCAAAGTCATTGGAGTGGCCATAGCAGGAAAAAGAAAATAGCACTTATAGGACCGATAAGACCGCAAGCCAAGCACGATAGCACCTCAGTACTTCAGCCTTCAGCACTTACGACTTCTTCTTAAGCTTGTCAATCAACTCGATGACTTCCTGCTCGGCGACTTTTTCATCGCCGGCGGTGTAGCCAATGTGCTTCCGATAAATTGTACCATCCGGCATCAGCACGAGACTGAAGGGCAGCGACTCCATCGAGAAAATATCGCGAGCGATCGAGCCATCCGGATCGACCAGCACCGGAAACTGAAAGCCCTGGGTCGTGATGTACGCGCGAACTTTCGCGAGATTCCGAACTTGATCGGTATTGATCGCGATCAGGTTCACACCTTCGGCCTTGAATTTCTCCTGGATCGTTTTGAATGCCTTCATCTCCTGTTTGCACGGCTCGCACCAGAGCGCCCAAAAATCGATCAGGACTGGTCCCTTACCGAGATAGTCCTTGAAATTAACTTCGTCACCCTGAACGGTCTTGACCGTAAACTTGAGATTGTCCTGAATGTGAACGGAGTCAGTAGCCGATTGCGCAAACGAAGCGCGGCCGAGGAGCAGAAAGGCAAAAATAACTAACGGAGTGCGAATCTTCATGTCTGGCAGATTTGTGCTACCCGGATAATCGCCGACGTGTGCGGAAAGTTCTGCCCATACAAGTATAGTTGTATTCGGTGATTATTCCTTCACCACTTGTCTCGCGAGACCTGCTCCAAGCCGTATGGAATACATGCCGGAGGCAACTCCGCTCAGGTCCAGTGTCACGCTCATTCTTGGTCCAGGCTCCAGTTGGACCCATCGCTTGAGCTGTGTTCGGCCCAGTGCGTCCTCGAGCGTTATGTTCTCAGGAAGACTCCCCATACCTGTCAGTGTATAGTAGAGTATCACTTCGTGGTGCGAGGGATTCGGCACGATGGCGTCCAATGTGAGCGGCAGGCCATTCAATTCCTGCAATATTTCGGAGCTGCCGCAAAGCGTGCGAAGCGTGAACGCGCTCGTATCCATCTGCGCGAGCGCGATGCAATCCGATGGCCGCGCGGGTTGGGCTGAGAATGTGATGCCATCGACTGACAACCGCGTTTGCTGATACTGCGAAAGGAATGCCGAGAAGTGGAGCGTTGCAAGCACAGAGTCCGTTGGCACCGGCGCGATGTGAATTCCCAAGCTCGCAACATGCTGCACAACACTTCCGGCTTGCGTTGTGACGAACGGTTCGT